>NZ_CP007014.1:4497500-4737500 GCF_000452705.1 Pseudomonas syringae CC1557 | reverse complement strand
AGCACTGTTTCGGCTAGGGGGTCATCCCGACTTACCAAACCGATGCAAACTCCGAATACCTACAAGTGCCGAGCATGGGAGACACACGGCGGGTGCTAACGTCCGTCGTGAAAAGGGAAACAACCCAGACCGTCAGCTAAGGTCCCAAAGTCATGGTTAAGTGGGAAACGATGTGGGAAGGCTTAGACAGCTAGGAGGTTGGCTTAGAAGCAGCCACCCTTTAAAGAAAGCGTAATAGCTCACTAGTCGAGTCGGCCTGCGCGGAAGATGTAACGGGGCTCAAACCATGCACCGAAGCTACGGGTATCATCTTTTGATGATGCGGTAGAGGAGCGTTCTGTAAGCCTGTGAAGGTGAGTTGAGAAGCTTGCTGGAGGTATCAGAAGTGCGAATGCTGACATGAGTAACGACAATGGGTGTGAAAAACACCCACGCCGAAAGACCAAGGTTTCCTGCGCAACGTTAATCGACGCAGGGTTAGTCGGTCCCTAAGGCGAGGCTGAAAAGCGTAGTCGATGGAAAACAGGTTAATATTCCTGTACTTCTGGTTATTGCGATGGAGGGACGGAGAAGGCTAGGCCAGCCTGGCGTTGGTAGTCCAGGTTTAAGGTGGTAGGCTGAGATCTTAGGTAAATCCGGGATCTTAAGGCCGAGAGCTGATGACGAGTGTTCTTTTAGAACATGAAGTGGTTGATGCCATGCTTCCAAGAAAAGCTTCTAAGCTTCAGGTAACCAGGAACCGTACCCCAAACCGACACAGGTGGTTGGGTAGAGAATACCAAGGCGCTTGAGAGAACTCGGGTGAAGGAACTAGGCAAAATGGCACCGTAACTTCGGGAGAAGGTGCGCCGGTGAGGGTGAAGCATTTACTGCGTAAGCCCACGCCGGTCGAAGATACCAGGCCGCTGCGACTGTTTATTAAAAACACAGCACTCTGCAAACACGAAAGTGGACGTATAGGGTGTGACGCCTGCCCGGTGCCGGAAGGTTAATTGATGGGGTTAGCGCAAGCGAAGCTCTTGATCGAAGCCCCGGTAAACGGCGGCCGTAACTATAACGGTCCTAAGGTAGCGAAATTCCTTGTCGGGTAAGTTCCGACCTGCACGAATGGCGTAACGATGGCGGCGCTGTCTCCACCCGAGACTCAGTGAAATTGAAATCGCTGTGAAGATGCAGTGTATCCGCGGCTAGACGGAAAGACCCCGTGAACCTTTACTATAGCTTTGCACTGGACTTTGAATTTGCTTGTGTAGGATAGGTGGGAGGCTTTGAAGCGTGGACGCCAGTCTGCGTGGAGCCAACCTTGAAATACCACCCTGGCAACTTTGAGGTTCTAACTCAGGTCCGTTATCCGGATCGAGGACAGTGTATGGTGGGTAGTTTGACTGGGGCGGTCTCCTCCTAAAGAGTAACGGAGGAGTACGAAGGTGCGCTCAGACCGGTCGGAAATCGGTCGTAGAGTATAAAGGCAAAAGCGCGCTTGACTGCGAGACAGACACGTCGAGCAGGTACGAAAGTAGGTCTTAGTGATCCGGTGGTTCTGTATGGAAGGGCCATCGCTCAACGGATAAAAGGTACTCCGGGGATAACAGGCTGATACCGCCCAAGAGTTCATATCGACGGCGGTGTTTGGCACCTCGATGTCGGCTCATCACATCCTGGGGCTGAAGCCGGTCCCAAGGGTATGGCTGTTCGCCATTTAAAGTGGTACGCGAGCTGGGTTTAGAACGTCGTGAGACAGTTCGGTCCCTATCTGCCGTGGACGTTTGAGATTTGAGAGGGGCTGCTCCTAGTACGAGAGGACCGGAGTGGACGAACCTCTGGTGTTCCGGTTGTCACGCCAGTGGCATTGCCGGGTAGCTATGTTCGGAAAAGATAACCGCTGAAAGCATCTAAGCGGGAAACTTGCCTCAAGATGAGATCTCACTGGAACCTTGAGTTCCCTAAAGGGCCGTCGAAGACTACGACGTTGATAGGTTGGGTGTGTAAGCGCTGTGAGGCGTTGAGCTAACCAATACTAATTGCCCGTGAGGCTTGACCATATAACACCCAAGCAATTTGTTCGAAAGGCCAGATTGCGGTGACTGTGGAGATGACACGAACCGAAGGTTTGCGTCACGAACGACACCTGAACGACTGACTATCACATACCCGATTTGCTGAAGCGCGCCGTAAGGCACGACTCGGTACCCGAATTTCTTGACGACCATAGAACATTGGAACCACCTGATCCCATCCCGAACTCAGCAGTGAAACGATGTATCGCCGATGGTAGTGTGGGGTTTCCCCATGTGAGAGTAGGTCATCGTCAAGATTAAATTCCAAAAACCCTCATCGCTTACGCGTTGAGGGTTTTTGTTTTTGGCGCTTTCAACGGCTGTAATACGCGCTTCAGTTGAACGCCCCCATGCCAGTCAGCTTGCTCCCAGGACGCAAATGGAAACTGCGCAGCACTGGCAGGCTCCCGTCTGGCTGTCGCGGCTTATCCCAGCCCAGGTGTGAGACATCTTCGAAATCTGCATCTGTTATCGGCACTGGCAATGTCCATGAGTTATGTGCCATCTGCAGCCCCTCAGTATTGACCGTCAACCGCCCCTGGTAAGCGATGTTGTTGAGCAAGTTGCCAAGGGCAATCGGTGACCCGTCTGGCGCGATGCCCAGCATGTTGTAGTCGGCACCGTTGGAAAAGGCGGTGTTGTTTATGAAGTCCAGTGCAAGGGTATGGTGGTTTGCGTAGAAACCAGCGGACTTGTTGTCGAAGGCAACCGAGTTGCGGACGATGTGTTTGACGCCGTCAGTTACATACTTCCCGCCGTAGCCACCCGCCTTGATGCCATTGCCGTTACCCGCCTCAAGTTTCGTATGCGTGCCGGGCAGGTAGCCTTGCTGCCATGCCCACGAGTTTTCGATGATCACTGGCGAGAAGGCATTGATCAGGTCGAAGCCATCGTCGGAGTTGGCCCAAGCCCGGCAGCCGCGAAAGATATTACCCGGATGGCCTGCCTTGATATGGGCGCCGAAGCCATCGGCGCTCTGGCCTGCGCCATTCGAAGTGTAGGGGTCGTAATTGTGGTGCGAGTCGCTGTTCAATACCAGATTGTAGCCGCCGTTCTGAATGAACAGGCCCGGTCCCATGTTGTGATGCAGATTGAGTTGCTCAAAGGTATTGTGGCTGCCGCTGTTCCAGATCCCCCAGGATTCGTGATTAAGATGGTTTTCCGGCTGCTGCGGTACGCCCGTCACCTCCAGCCCTTTCAGGTGTAACCAGCTGCCGGTCACGTTGAAGCCTTTGACACGACAATCGTCTTTCATTGCCGAGAAATCGAAGACCGGTGTTTCACCCGGATAGGCCCAGTAACGGATAGGTTTGTTTTCGCTGCCGCTGAGGTCCAGGTTAATGGCATTGACAGTGTCTGTGCGGCTAGCGCAGCTGTTCACGCCGGTTGTGTAGCGATAAATTCCACCGCGAAAGTAAACCGTATCGCCGGCTTTTGCGGTTTGCTGTGCGCGCATGATGGATCGCAACGGCGCGGTTTTTGTACCGGTAGCGTGATCGTTGCCATTGGGGGCAACGTAGTAGTCAGTTGCGTGGGCTGTTGCAGCAACGGTCAGCAAGACCGTCAGCAGTATCGTTTTCATGAGGTTACTCCAGCCTTACCTCTCGCAATCGTATGCGTGTTTACTGCAGCCCATTATGAATTCGATGAACAAGGAGCTCGTTCGCCGAAGGCCTGTATAAAGACCTCACTCGATTTAAAGGCATAAAAAAGGGCCGCATGCTCATGCGGCCCTCTGGTTACAACGATCCCTCTTACGAAGCCAACTCCGGCACCTCAGGCTTCACCTCATCACGACGCTGAATATACTTCCAGTCCGCTTCATCAATGTAGATGCCGTTGGGCCCGCTACCGCCTTCCAGGTCGATGGCCACATGTGCCGAGACCTGAGGCTTTACACTTGCCAGAATTGGCACGAAGCCCAGTTGCAGACTGGTTTCCAGCAGCGCTGCCTGGTTCTTCTCGTCGATGTCGGCCGCTTCGTCCAGGTAGTAAGGCAAACGCACACGTCCGGCCTGATCGCGATCCATCAAGTGCAGCAACAGATACATGTTGGTCAGCGCCTTGATGGTCATGGTCGTACCGTTGGAGGCTGCTCCGTCGATGTCGGTGTGAATAACCGGCTGCCCGTTGACCTTGGTGATCTCGAACGCCAGCTCGAACAGGTCCTTCAGACCCAGCTGGTTATGGTTGGCAGCCACAAGCCGCGCCAGATATTCCTTGGCTTCTTCGTTCTTGTTGTCCTGCTCGGCGCTTTGGCTGAGATCGAACACCGACAGTGTTTCGCCTTCTTCGTATTGCCCGGCGCTGTGGATGATCTGGTCGATGTGCTTGAGCGCTTCCTTGTTAGGGGCGAGCACGATACGGAAGCTTGCCAGGTTCGACACCTGACGTTTGTTGATCTCCCGATTGAACAGCGCCAGCTGGTGCTCAAGGCTGTCGTAGTCGCTACGGATGTTGCGCAGGGTCCGGGCAATATCGGTGACTGCGGCGCGGCGAGCCTTGCCCAGTGTCAGAGCTTCCTCGCTGCGGTGCGCATAGGCATTGATCAACAGTTGCAAACGACGCTCCATATCGTCTTCGCTGTCGAACTTGGCGACACCTTTGAGGCGTACCTGCGCGTACAGCGCCTCGATCTGGCCGTCGCTGCGCAACAGGCCCTGCCAGCTGTCCTGATAATCGTTGAGCAGAGGCAGCAGGTTATCCATGGAGTCATCAATCTGCTCCATGAAGGGCGTGCCGAATGGCAGGTCCGCTGGCAGCAGCTGCCGGCGGCGCAGCGCGTCGTCCAGGGTGCGTTGCTTGGATTCCATATCACCGATCTGGCGCGCGATCAGTTGCAGCTTGGCTGACAGTTGCTGGACGCGCTCAGTGAATGCATCACTGGAGCGTTTAAGTTCGTCCTGAGCGGCCTCCATCTGCGCCAGCTCTTCCAGCTTGCCGGACTCTTCGGCGCTCAGTGTCTGACAGCGGCGGAAATCTTCCAGCGCCTTTTGAGCATCCAGCACCTGTTGATAAAGCGCTTCGGTCTGGATCTTGCTCGCCGAACGGTCGGCAGCCACCGCCTGCTGGGTTTTCAGTTGCTTGAGCTCTTTCTCCAGACGTTCTTTCTGATCGCGCAGCGCGGCACGATCAGCCAGTGCCTGCAAGGCTGGAGGTTCGATACTCGACAGATTGATGTTCAACCCCGGTACGGCAAACTGATCGCCCTTGAAGCCGTCCAGAATGGTTTCCAGCGATTTGACCCAGGCGCCGTCGTCGTCCAGCGCAATGCCTTGCTCGCCCAGCGGCAAACTGAACAGGGCGCTGTTGAACAGGCGCATCAGGCGCTCTACGTCCGGCTGTGAAAACTCTTCACGCAAACGGGCATAGCTGTTGTTGTCGGCATGATCGAGTTGCTGCTTGACCGACTTGAGGCGTTGCTCCAGATCCCGTAAACGCTCGCCCAGATCCTCGGCGCTGAACTGCCGGGACTGTGCCAGCGCTCCGGCGAGTTCGTCGTGAGCGTCCTTGGCCGCCAGCAGTTGCTGCTCCAGCACTTTCACGTCATCGACCAGCGCGAAGCGATTCTTGAGCACTGAAAGCTCGCCGATCCAGCGCTGAAGGCTACTGATCTCGCGCTCCAGGCGCATCAGCTCCTGAGTGCTGCTGCGCTGGTCGTTCTGCATTTCATCCTGCTGGGCACGGTAATGCTCGGCCTGGATGACCAGCTCTTCCTTGCGCGCACCGGAGTAGTCCGACCAGGTGCCGAGCAACGAATCGAGAATCGGTGACAGGCGATGTAGCTTGCCGCGCAGCAGGTCGCGTTGTTTGACGCCCGCAGCCAACGCTTCGACCAGCGGACCGGCCAGCACCAGCGAGTTGTAATCCTGCTCCATGCGGCGCACGTCACGGAAGGCTTCCTCACAGGCCGCGATGTAATCGACGCTGCCCGAGCGCAAGCTGTGCTCGAACGCATCCAGAAACAGCTGCTTGAGTTTGGCCGCCGTGATTTCGCGCATGTGCAGCAGGTTGATGAACAGCGCGCGGAAGGTCTTGAGGCTCTGTTCGCTGGTGGAGCGCAACGGGATCAGCGTCAGGTCCAGCGGAATTGAGGTATGGCCGCCGACCAGCAAGCGACGCAGCTCATCCGGCTTGAGCTCATAGGCTTTCAGGCCCTGGCTTTCCAGATTGCTGAACAGCTCTTTCTGACGCAGGCAGGTGTCGTTCTTCTGGTAGTGAACCAGATCCAGTTCGCCAGCATAGGCAAAGAACTGATGGCCAAAGCCGCCACCCGGACCGCGCCCTACGACGCCTATCACATGCGGGCCGTGGGGCAGGGAGACTTCCACCAGGATGTAGCTGGTGTCAGACGCAAAGTAGAAGCGCCGCGACTGCTCAAGGCTGTACTTGCCAAAGCTCATGTCCGACATGCGCGCCAGAATCGGGAATTGCAGGGCGTTGATCGAGGCGCTCTTGCCCAGGTTGTTCGCGCCATACACCGACAACGGATTTTCCAGCGGAAACAGGCCGAGGCTGTAACCGGCAGTATTCAGCAGAGCGAAGCGGCGGATGCCATAACGTTCCTGGCTCATGTGTCCATCTCCTGTCGTTGCTCATCGGCGATTGCCCGGGCCAGCGCGTCTTCCTCGGTTTCTTCGCTGAATTCATCCAAGTCCAGCGGGTCATCGGTTTCCAGCAGCTTTTCGTCGCTGTCGTCATCAATGAGCACTGGCGTCGGCAGTGGCAAGGCGCTGTGCAGGCTGGCCGCCAGGTCGCGGTCCTGTTGTACCGACAGGCAGACATCGAGAAAACGGTGCATCGGCGGCAGGAAGCGGTAGATACCGACTTCTTCGCTGGCGAACCCCAGTTGCGTCATGCGGCGCATGATTTTCTCTTCCAGTTCCTCCTGGGTCTGCACCTCAGCCTGGAGAAACAGATCGCGGTACTTTTCCAGCATCGAAGGCAGTTCATCACGTCCCAGGCTGCCGCCATCCAGCACCGACATCGGGTCACGACCCTGATCAGCCAGGTGCTCGACAAGGATGAAAGTAAACAGCGCCAGACGCTGCGCGGTCTTGTTGACCTGCGCGGCCGCCAGTTCAGGCACGAAGTAATAAAAGCCACGGGTGTCGCAGACCAGTTCATAGCCCAGCGCCTTGAACAGCGTACGGTACTGGTCCTGGCAGTTGGACAATTGAGCGTACAGCTCCGGGTCGCGGCGGCTGATGTGGTAACCCTTGAACAGCTCGCGAAAGATCGGCGCGAGCTGGGACATTTCGGATAGATCAAGATGCATGAACAGGGCTCTCGGAATTCTCTGGCTGCTCGTCTTGCGCAGCGAGCAGGGCAAAGGAGCGCAGGCTGACGCGATGCTCCCGGGTGAAGTATTCGCGGCGCTCAAGGCGTTCGCGGGCGAAGCGCTTGTCACGCGAGAGTCGCGAAAACCAGTACAACAGCTCGTCGGTTTCGCCCGTCGGCTCCTGCTCCAGCAGCCAGACCATCAGGTCCGGCATCGGCAGGGCGTCTTCACAGCGCTCAAGCATTTCCTTGACCGTGCGCGGCGCACGCGGCGGCTCTCCCTTGCGGGTGCCGCTGGCCTTGGGAAACTTCGCGGGCTTGGGTTCGAATCGCGCCAGGGCATAGACATACGCTTCAACCTGGCTCGCGCTGCCGAGAAAAGTGCTCTGCGGGCGAGTGAACATCGGCATGGCCGCCTGTGGCACCGCGTCCAGTCCTTTGCGGCGAATCGCCGACAAGGCCAGTGCGGCGCCTCGGGTCACGGCGTTATGGCGACGTGCTTCTTCGCGCAGCGGCAGCAGCAGCTCACGAGCGTGGCGCAGGGTTAGCTGGGCGCTGGTCTGCATTTCCAGAATGCGCGCGTGGGTACGCAGCAGCATGTCGTCGTCGACCAGATGGCCAAGCCGCTGCTGTTCGGTCAACAGGCGTAGCAGGACGACTTCGACCTTGCGCACGCCCTGTTCAAAAGCACCGTCAGCGTTGACCAGTTGGATCATCGGCTCAACGTATTCGTCCCAGGTGGCCAGCACTTCTGCGTAGCGCTGGCGCAGTGGGATTTGCCGGTCACTGGTCTTGGCCCGGTCAGCCACCGCGACCAGCGCCTGCTCGTCGTTGGCCAGCTTCTTGAGCACGTCACGCACGCGCATGTCCAGTAGCCGTAGCTGTCTGGCCAGATCGTTGGCATCGCGCACATCGAACGCGTCCTGAATGTAACCGGCCAGGCGTTCCAGGTGGCGCAGATAGGCTTCGATTTCAAGGCACAGGCCCAACCGGTGCTCGCGGCGCAGGTAGGACAGGAAGTCGTGAATCTGCGCATTCAGTTCGAAGCGGTTCGGGCTTTTCGCCACGGGCACGAGAATGTCCAGACGAATCCACACATCCAGCAGATTGGTGATGTCTTGCGGGGTGCTGTCCTGTTGCTGTGCGGCCAGTTGCAGCCGCAGCTCGCTCAGGCTCAGCGTGCCCTGGTCGAAATGTTCGCATAAGGGCTCGAGTAGCGCCCAGTGCTCGGCGAGGGCGCGCAGGACGCGCTTGGGTTCGATCATCGTTAGGCCGACTGTTGGCAAGTGAAAAGCGGCGATTGTACTGCATCAGTCGCCTGATATTTCACCTCGCAGCGATATGCTGCAGCGCGAAAAGACGAACAACGCTAGAATTGCGCGCTCAACTTATCCACAGGTGGCTGACCCTTGCTCAATGAGTCCCGTCGCCGCGCTTATTTGACCGCCATGCAGGTGGTCAACTGGCTGCCGCGCACAGAACTGCCATTCGCCGCTCCGTCACGCCCGGAACTGCTTGCGCCGTTGCCGCCGCCGGTCGAGGTGCACGGCGTTGTGCCTGCCGCCGCGCCGGTCGAGCAGGCTGCACCGGCTGAAGCTTCGAACGTTTTGCCGCTTGCACGACAGCCCGAGCGGCCGAAGATCGAGGTGCCGCGTCCGTCGCTGGCCAGCACCCGTACGGCTGCGCCGGTCGCTGAAGAAACCGAGCCTGCGCCGCCCAAGGCTGTGGCGGTGCCGCCGCCGCGTTTTGCCCTGCAATTGCTGCGTGCCGGGCGCTGCCTGTTGCTGGTCGAACTGACGACCGGTCAGCCATTTCAGAGCCGTGATCCTTCCTATCTGCTGCTCAAGGACATGCTGCGCGCTGCCGGTCTGCCCGACAGTCCGCAGATTATCGGCGAGCCGGTGCGCTGGCCGTTGCTGGTGCGCGGCCAAATGGATCAGGGGCCGGAAGCTGCACGTGATTTCGTGCAGGGTTTTGTCGGCGCACGGCTGGAAGACGAAGCCTGCGCCTGCCTGTGGCTGATCGGTTTGCCCTCGATGAAATACGCCGGTGAAGTGGATGCCGAGTCGTACACTCTGGAACTTCAGGTCGAAGGCCTGGGGGCTGCCTGGGCGCTGCCAGGTCTTGAATTAATGATGGACGAGCCGCAACGCAAGGCGGACGTCTGGAAAGCCATGCGTCGGCTGATGACGCGCTGGAAATCGATTGATGAGTAACGCCGTAACCTTCCGCCGCATGACCGAAGCCGACATGGATGCGGTGCTGAAAATCGAATACGCGGCGTTCACCCATCCGTGGACACGCGGGATCTTCCTCGACGGGCTCAAATCCTACGAAATCTGGCTGATGTTCGAAGGCGCGCAGCAGGTCGGCCATGGTGTGATCCAGGTCATCATCGATGAGGCGCACCTGCTCAATATCACCGTCAAACCGGAAAACCAGGGCCGTGGCCTGGGTTTGCTGCTGCTGGATCATCTGATGAAGCGCGCTTACCAGCTCAACGCCCGCGAGTGCTTTCTGGAGCTGCGCGACAGCAACCGGCCAGCCTATCATCTGTATGAAAACTATGGTTTCAACGAGATAGGCCGGCGTCGTGATTACTATCCGGCTCCGGACGGCGGCCGTGAAGACGCAGTGGTTATGGCCTGCACGCTGCTGGACTAGCTGTCTGGATCAGCGATGATTGCCGTCCAGCGGGTCGATGATTGCCAATTCTTCCTCATCCAGCCCGTTGCCACCGCCAATGTCATCTTCATCCACTACGGTCAGGTCCAGGTCAGCCGGGTCGCCATCGCCCTGCTCGGACGGTGAGCGAGCGCCGTCTTCACGGATCAGGGTTTCTGGAGACAGATCATCGTCAGTCGAGTGGTGGTCATCCGTCGATGCCCCCGTCAGGCCTGCCTCACGCACACGTTGATCCGGAATTTCATGTTGCAGCTCGCCTTCAGAGATAAGATCGCCGATACGGCCCGGTTCTTCCTCGTCGAAATCGAGAGTTTCCATGGAGCCCATACGGTCTTCGTTATCGTCGATAGGTTCCGGTTCGGTAGCACCGAACGGACGGCGTGAATCGTTCATGAGAAATCCTCATTTCAGGTAGTCGTAAAAAGTTGACCGGCCATGACTTTGAAGATTCCTTTTTTGTTGACCGTGACTTGAAGGATCGGACACCAGTCCAAGGCTGGGCATCATTATCGAGGCGTCAAAGCATGAACGAGCTACAAGACCTGATTGATAACAATGCACGCTGGGCCGATGCGATAAAGCAGGAGGACCCTGAGTTCTTCGCCAAGCTGGCTCGCCAGCAAACGCCAGAATTTTTGTGGATCGGTTGTTCGGACGCACGCGTGCCAGCTAACGAGATCGTCGGTATGTTGCCCGGTGATCTGTTCGTCCACCGCAACGTGGCCAACGTCGTGCTGCACACGGATCTGAACTGCCTGTCAGTGATTCAGTACGCGGTAGATGTGTTGAAGGTCAAACACATCCTGGTCACCGGCCACTATGGCTGTGGCGGCGTGCGCGCCTCCATGCAGGATCGTCAGTTCGGCCTGATCGACGGCTGGCTGCGCACGATTCGTGATCTGTATTACGAAAACCGCGAACTGCTCGCCAAACTGCCCACCGAAGAGGAGCGTGTCGACCGTCTGTGCGAGCTGAACGTGATTCAGCAAGTGGCTAACGTCGGCCATACCAGCATCGTGCAGAACGCCTGGCACCGTGGGCAGAGCCTGTCTGTGCATGGCTGCATCTACGGCATCAAGGATGGCCGCTGGAAGAGCCTCGACGTGACCATCAGTGGCTTTGAGCAATTGCCGCCGCAATACCGCCTGCGTCCGCAGGACTGATTGCCGCCTCTTGAGGCGCCATTATCGCTCGCCGGCTGGCGGGCGATAGTCAGGCCATCACAAG
Organism: Pseudomonas syringae CC1557; assembly: GCF_000452705.1. Classification (NCBI taxonomy): domain Bacteria; kingdom Pseudomonadati; phylum Pseudomonadota; class Gammaproteobacteria; order Pseudomonadales; family Pseudomonadaceae; genus Pseudomonas; species Pseudomonas syringae. Next base: position 4,726,251 of record NZ_CP007014.1, on the reverse strand, counting down.
ACAAACCGCTGCACCATCAGGTTCAAGTCAGTCGCGAGCATCGACAAGGCATTGCTCGCAACGGTGGTCTGCTGTGCCCCTGAAGCCGTCTGGCTCGACAGATCACGAATACTGCTCAGGTTGCGATCCACTTCGCTCGCGACCTGCGCCTGCTGTTCGGCGGCACTGGCGATCAGCAGGTTGCGGTCGTTGATGGTGGCCGTCGAGCTGATGATGACGTTCAACGCCTCACCGGTCGCGGCGGCCTGTTCAAGCGTGAGGTTCGCCTGAGTAGCCGTATGCCGCAGTGAACTTGCCGTTTGTTGCGTGCTCTGCTGCACTCCGTTGATCAAGCCTTCAATTTCCGCTGTAGAAGCGCTGGTGCGCTGCGCCAACGAACGGACTTCATCGGCCACCACGGCGAACCCGCGTCCTGCCTCGCCCGCACGTGCCGCCTCAATGGCTGCGTTCAACGCCAGCAGGTTGGTCTGATTGGCGATGGCGCGGATCACATCGAGAATGCTGCTGATGCTCTGCGTACGTTCGGCCAGCCCTTCGGCTTGATGCGATGAGTCGAGCACGTTTTCGGTCAGTTCCTTGATCGAAATGATGGTTGCCGAGAGTTTGTCCTTACCCTGTGCCGCCGCCTGGGTCGAGGCTTCGGATTCGGTGACGGTATTGCTGGCGTTGCCGGCCACTTCCACGGCCGCCTGGCTCATCTGGTTGACGGCAACGGCAGCCTGTTCGATTTCGTCGTTCTGCAATTGCAGATTGAGCGCGCTGGCCTCGGCGATGCTGCCCATCTCCTGCACCGATTGCGATAACTGGGTCGCCGCTGCGTAAATCTGGTCAATGGTGCTGTGCAGATTGCTGCGCATACGGCCCAGCGTTATCAGCAGTTGTGCCGTCTCGTCCTTGCCTTGTGGAATCTGATGCTCGCTCAGGTCGCCATCGGCGATGGTGCTGGCGATGTGCAGGGCCTGACGAACCGGATGGATGATGCTGACGCTCAGACGCCAGGCCAGCAGCAGGGTCAGCGCGAGGGCCACTGCAATGGCACTCAGCGCGATGATTCGGGCTTGTTCGTAGCTGGCGCCGGCAGCCTCGACGGCGCTGGCGGCGCTCTGTTTGTTCAGCTCGCGCAGCAGTTGCACCTGCATGTCCATCAGGTCGCCTTGCAGCGCAAGCATGGTGTTGGCCAGCATTCTGGCTTCATCCAGTTTGTTCTGCTCGATCAGTGCGATCTGATCCTGCAATCCCGGCATGAACGCTTTGTAGGCATCCTGCAGTGCTACGATGGAATCGTGCTCAGTGCCGGACTGGACACGGGCCAGGTACTCCGAGAAACCTTTCTCGACTTCGTTCTTGAGTTGTTCGACGTTGATTTTGCTGTTGATGACCGCGCCTGGATCATCGGCATTGGCGATCAGGCGAGTGGTTTCGCTGCGCAGTTTTACCAGGCCGATGGCAATAGCATCGGCCATGGCGATACTGGGCAGCGCACCGCTCTCGACGGCTTCGCCTTGCTCGCGGATGTCTTGCATTTGCAGCAGACAGAACGCGCCCAATGCGACCATCAGCATCGAGCTGATGCCAAAGCAGATCACCAGCCGCGGGGTGATCCGGAAGCGGCGCAGTAGCGTCATTGTGGTTCGCCGACGTAAAACACCAGGCATAAATCTTTTCACGGCGCACGACCCCTATAAAACACACGGACCTTATCGGAGAGCCGTTTATAGGGCAGTTGTGTGATGTCTTTATGACATCCCGTGTTTAATCTGCATGAGGCAAAGGCTCAGGATAGAGGTGCGCCAATTTCCTCCATCAATTCATCCAGAAAGCGCTTCAAGCGAGTGTGTCTGACCTTCGCCATCTGCTCACCTGTGTGGGTTTTAAAGCTGTCAGCGAGGTGCAGCAGCTTGGTATGAAAGTGATCAACGGCAAAGTTCTTGTCGTCATACGGGCGCTGGCCGGCGTGAGGGTCTATCGGGTCATAGAGCAATCGCCCCATACGGCCTAATACATAGAGGGTTCGCGCGACGCCGAGCATGCCTATAGCGTCAAGCCGGTCAGCGTCTTGCAGAATCTTCGCCTCAAGCGTCAACGGAGTTATCGCTGCCGAGAAGCTGTGCGCCTCGATAGCGTGAGCCACCGCCGCGATGTGTTCTTCATTCCAGCCCATCCCGGCCAGCAATTCGCTGGCCCGCGCAGCCGCCAGTCGCGATGCGCCAGACCGGAACGGTGAATCCTTTTCGACCGTAACGCAGTCATGCAGCAGTGTGGCGGCGATCAACACACGCGCATCGCCGCCTTCATGGTCACTGATGGCACAGACGTTGTTCCAGACGCGCAGCAAGTGCGAGACATCGTGCGAACCGTCGATTTTCTCGGCGTGAGTGTGTGCAATCAGCCGGTTGGCGAGATCTTCGAATGGGGCGAACTGGGCGGCGATCATCAGGGTTCCCGAGCCTTGGTTTTGACGCAAGCATTGCAGAAAGCTTGGTGAAAAGCACCGCAGGGCAGAGGGCTATCACTGGGCGATTAACCTGAAACCGGAAAAGCCCTTTATAATTCATGGTTTTTACCTCCCTTCGATGCGAGAACCACTGTGAGCTTACCGTCCTGCCCGAAATGCAATTCCGAATTCACCTACGAAGATGGCAGCCTGCTGATCTGCCCGGAATGCGCCTATGAGTGGTCCGCTGACGCGGGGAGCGCTGATGCATCCGACGACGTAAAGGTGATCAAGGACTCCACCGGCAATGTGCTGCAGGACGGCGATACCATCACCGTTATCAAGGACCTGAAAGTCAAAGGCTCTTCGCTGGTGGTCAAGGTGGGTACCAAGGTCAAGAACATCCGTCTGGTCGACGGCGATCACGACATCGACTGCAAGATTGATGGCATTGGCGCCATGAAGCTCAAATCCGAGTTCGTCCGGAAAGTTTGATCCGGCAGCACAATCGCTTTAACGTGAATGCCTCGTTGGTCAATCGACAGACGAGGTGTTCAGGTTTCCGGACGCGCCACGCCTGTGTCCTGCTGCAACAGGCACTGGCTCTTTCCAAGGCAGGTGAATCATGTCGACAACCCCCGCACCTTATTTGCAGCCTGATGAATGCGTCGTGCTGTTCGATGGCGTGTGCAAGCTGTGCAATGGCGTGGTCAGGTTTCTGATTCGTCACGACCCGCATCAGCGCCTGCGGCTGGCAGCCGTGCAGTCGAAAGAAGGCCAGGCACTGCTGAAGTGGGCCGGGCTGCCGCTGGACGAATTCCATACCATCGCGGTCATCGTCAACAATCGTGTGTTCGTTCGCTCGGACGCTTTCCTGCACATCATGGGGCTATTGCCCGCGCCGTGGCCGCTGCTCAAAGTGTTGCGTGTCTTTCCGCGTTTTCTGCGTGACTGGGCCTACAACCGTATCGCACTCAACCGTTACCGCCTGTTCGGGCGCTATGATCACTGCCTGTTGCCGTCGCCTGAGCACCAGCAGCGTTTCCTTGGCGACTGACGACCGGCGGTCACTTGTAAAGTCCCAGAGCCATGGACGGGTTGTGATCCACCTTGGCGGTCCGTAGAATTCGTGCCATCTGGCTGTATCCCCCATATTCACAATAATCCACTTTGCACACTGCGCCCGATTCTGACAGTCGAGCGGAGCGTTTTTGCGTTGGTTTTTCAATGGGGGCGGGCTGTGGTTTCTGTACAGGTGTCAGGCGTGAGTTTCATGCGTGGCGGTTGGCCTCCGGGCTGGAACATTTTTAGAGAGCTGTAAATTCTTGATAACGATACCTCCGAACGCCACTGAAAATGAAAGCGCAGGTAGCTGGCTTGGCGTCTTCGCGCTGGCCCTGGCGGCCTTCATTTTCAATACCACCGAGTTCGTGCCGATTGGCTTGCTGAGTAACATCGGCCAGAGCTTTGACATGACGCCGGCACAGGTCGGGCTGATGCTCACCATCTATGCCTGGGTCGTGTCGCTGATGTCGCTGCCGATGATGCTGGCGACGCGCAATATCGAGCGCCGCAAGCTGCTGATGTTCGTGTTCGGCCTGTTTGTGGTCAGCCACGTGATCTCTGCGATGGCCTCCAGCTTCGCTATTCTTCTGGTGAGCCGTGTCGGTATTGCGTTTGCGCATGCGGTGTTCTGGTCGGTCACGGCGTCGCTGGCAGTGCGCATCGCGCCGCCGGGCAAACAGGTTCAGGCGCTTGGCTTGCTGGCGACCGGTACTTCACTGGCAATGGTGTTGGGCATTCCGTTGGGGCGCGTGCTGGGTGAAGCCCTGGGCTGGCGCACCACATTCCTGGGCATCGCCGGGGTCGCTGCGCTGGTGGTGTTCCTGCTGGCGCGTGCATTGCCGTTGCTGCCGAGTCAGAACTCCGGCTCGCTGCGCAGCCTGCCGATTCTGTTCAAGCGTCCACGTCTGATGGCGATCTACCTGCTGACCGCCATCGTGGTCACCGCCCATTTCACCGCCTACAGCTATATCGAGCCGTTCACGCAAACCGTGTCCAGGCTCAGCGGCGAAATGACCACGATCTTGCTGCTGGTCTTCGGCGGTGCCGGGATCATGGGCTCGATCATATTCAGCCTGTTCAGTGATCGCTTCCCCAACGGGCTGCTGATCACTGCCATCGGCACGCTGACGTTGTGCCTGCTGATGCTGTTGCCACTCTCCGGTGACTCCACGATGCTCGGCACACTGACCGTGGTGTGGGGCATGGCAATCATGTGTTTCGGGCTGCTGTTGCAGGCGCGAGTGCTGGCGCTGGCACCGGATGCGACCGACGTGGCGATGGCGCTGTTCTCGGGCATCTTCAACATCGGTATCGGCGGCGGTGCGTTGCTCGGCAGTGTGGTGAGCAGCCAGCTTGGGGTTGCGAATGTCGGCATTGTTGGCGGCCTGCTGGCCCTTGGCGGGTTAGGCCTGTGTTGCTACACAACGCATCACTTTGGAAAGGTCCGGCCTGCTGCCGAGGCGCAGGCTGAAGGCAACTGACGCCACATAAAAAAGCTCGCTGACCGCGCAAGGCGATCAGCGAGCTGTTTATGCAAACGTCAGCGTCAGGCCTTGAGCCGGCCCAGCCATTCCAGCGACGTTCTCCAGATACAGATCCCGAGGAAGTACGCCGACATGGTCATCCACAGGCCCATGACCACCGGACCATTGTGCGGATGATTGATGATCAGCAGCGCGCTGGACAGCAGCCATACGGTGGTGACCGCAATGTTGATCGGCATGAAGCGGCGCACGCGGAATGGGTGCAGGAACTTCATGCGGGTCAGGGTCAGCAATGCCAAGGCTATGATCGTGACAAACGTCAGCCATGGAGCTGGCGACAGTATATAGAGACACAGCGCAACCACATTCCATGCAGCGGGGAAGCCCTGGAAGTAGTTGTCCTTGCTTTTCATGTCGACATTGCAGAAGCAGAACAGCGACGAGACCAGAATTACCGAAATGCTCAGCAGCAGCGTGTAGTCCGGGACCGGAATGTACCGATAAATGAACAGTGCCGGGATGAACACGTAGGTCAGGTAATCAATCACCAGGTCCAGCACTGAACCGTCGAAGTGCGGGAGTACCGAGGTGGTGTTGACCTTGCGCGCCAGTGAACCGTCCACTCCATCTACAATCAGAGCTGCGCCTAGCCACAGCAGGCAGGCTTTTGGTTCATTGTTGAACAGGGCAATGGTAGCCAGAAACGCAAGGACGACGCCGGTGGCGGTGAAGCCATGCGCGCCCCAGGCGTTGAGTCTGGCTATGCGTTGATTGGTTATCACGGGGGCGCTCTCCAGGAAATAATGCTTGCCAGGGTGTGCCGCAAACCTGACTGGTAGCAACTATCGACCCGGCAATTGCCGATAAGTTTAGCGGTGACTATCCCTTGTTTTCCGGTCGCTTTCCAGAAAACTGCGATCTATTCCAGACCGATCGTCACGGTAATCTTCCGGTTCGACGAAGCAGGTAGGTGATTCACCATTGGCATTGAGTTGGTTGATCAGGGTCGGCTGGCCTTGTTCATTGAAGAAAACCTGACCGACACCTGCCGAATTCCATAAGCGTTCACCAGCTTTGCTGTGCTCGGGCGTGCGCGGGATGACCTTCATCAGGCGTCGCTTGGTAAACCAGTTCAGCGGTGAGCGAGGGGAGTATAACCAGCGATTCAACCGATCAAAAGTATCCAGTAAGCGTCGAGGGAATTCATTCTTGATACCACTGCTGGTGATTTGCCAGATATGGGGCCCGCCACTGCGGTGGCGAATCAGGATTTCATAGACGAACGAGTAGTGCACATCGCCTGACAGAATCACGTAATTGCCTGGGGTTCTGGAGTGGCGAAAGATGTTCAGAATGACATTCGCTGCGCCCCGGTGCGCCATCCAGTTCTCCGCATCCACCAGCAACGGATACCCGCACCAGGCGAAAATTCGCTGTATTGCTTCGATCAGCTTGACCCCGAACACCGGCGCGGGCGACACGATAATCGCTGATGTGTGATCGATCAGCTCCTGCTGCAGTTCACAAAGTGCTTCCCAGTCCAGCAGACCGGACGGGTGGTTGAAATTCGATTCACTGCGCCAGCGCCGCGTACGCGTATCCAGCACCACCAACGCCGGGCTGGTTGGCAGAACGTAGTGCCACTGCTGAAACTTCAGCAACTGATCGATCAGCGCGTCCTGAGACGGGCTGTCCAGCTGATTGTCATTGCCGACGGCCTGCGCACTCAGCGCATTAGCCTGCCGGATCAGGTCATTGAGCGGATCGGGGTTGTTGCCCCAGCCCTGACACAGCAGATAGGCCAGCAAGGCGTTGCCGATGATGCGTTTTGAAAACGGATGGTTGTAGGCGGTGTGTTCCCAGTTCGCTGACAGATTCCAGTCATCGGTGATGTCGTGGTCATCGAAGATCATCATGCAGGGCACATGCGCCATCGCACGAGCCACGTCTCCAAGCCCGGCGACGAAGTCGCCGATCACCTGCTGCTCTCTGGCGTAACGCTCAAGCTCTTCTGCTTCGAGCTGCGGCATGTCCGGTTCGATCAGTCTCCACGGCGTCGGCGACCAGACCAACAGGTACATGGCCAACACTTCCGCCAGCGTCACCAGATGGTTGTCCGCAGTACTGCTGGTAAACACCGGCTTGCTCGCCCCACCGAAGAAGCGCTCGCGCAATGTTTCGTTGCTTTTCAGCGCAGGCAGCAGGTCGGCGCGCTGGTAGTAGCTCGCCGGATGCTTATAAAGGCTGGCGCTGTCCTCGACCACGGCGCCATCCAGAAGCTCATCGAACAGTTCCAGGCGCTCGATCAGCGCATGAACGGCGCGCAACATTGGCCCTGCGACATCGTCGGCATAGATCTGGTCGCCGCTCATCATCAACAGGGCAGGACGTTGCTGCGGTTCTTTTGTGTCGGCCAGCAACCGGTCAACGCAGAGCAGGCCGTCCGCTGCGCAATGGTGTGGCTTGCGGCAAGAGCCGTGCAGCAAGTGATCGATGCTGCTGCGCACCACAAAGTTCGGGTAGCGGGCGCCCTGGTACAGCAAGTGAGGCGCCCATTTGGCGATGCCATCTGGCTCGCCATCCACCAGCAGGTCGTACTCGATCCATTCATCGGTGGGCAGTGCGGTGTCCAGGTGCAGGTCAATCAGATGAATGAATGCATGGCGGCCTACCGCGATTACCTGCACTTGCTGCCCGTCGAGCCGATAGTCGTCGAACGTTTCGGCCGCCGCATTGGCATTCGGTCGCAAACGCAGGGTCAGCCCAAGCGGACGTGAGCCCACCAGCCACAGCACCAGACGATTGGTTTCCTGACGACGTAACAACGGGCCCGCGAGGACGGACGGCAAAGGCGCAGCATGTTCGGCGGACGAGGAGGGCATCCTGATTCAAAGCTCTGATTGAGAGTAAGCGGGAAATACTAACGCAGCAGGCGCGGAAAATTCCTGTTACACGGCGTGGGAATATTCTCGCCGTGTTTCTGAACGTTACAAAGCAGATGAATCGTTTCGCATATTGCACGTTTCAGCTGTCGTGCCTCGGCCAGAGGAATACTTTGTTATCTCGGTACCTCCAAGTCAGTAACGCTCTCGCCTGGCCCTATCCTTCGATAACCTGATGGTCAAGTTCAAGGTCTGAAGCCAGCGTCAGGGCTGCCCGCTCGACAAGCGCTTCTGGAAAAAGAAGCGCTTGTGCCCCGGTGGATAGTCGTCGATCTGGCCGAATTCGGTGTAACCGTGACGCCTATAAAAGTCCGGCGCCTGAAAGTCGAAGGTGTCCAGCCAGATGCCGACGCATCCTTTTTCTATCGCCAGGTCTTCAGCCATCTGCATCAAACGCGAGCCCATGCCCTGGCCTCGGGCCTGCTCCGGTACAACCAGTAGCTCAATGAACAGCCACTCGAACAGAATGCGAGCGTGCAGCCCACCGATAATCTCCCGCGTCTCGTCATCGCGAATGAACATCGCCACCTTTTCGGATTTTCCGTCCCCCGCCTGTTCAGCATTGAAACGCTTCAACGGCTCCAGAATCGCCAGACGATCCTCTTCCGTAGGGTTGGTGTCGACGTCAATGTGAATGCTCATGCGATGGCTCCCAGCCAAATGAATGCGTGCCGAGATTAAAGCGGGATGTAAGTGTGGTAAAGGGTAAACGTACGCGCTAAAACGGCAAAATCCGCATGTGCACAAATAGGTCAAAAATCAGTTTATGAACGTGGCGGCTGTGAAGGCGAGACCCGCAAGCGCAACAGAAACCTGAATAAACGCCAGGAGACATCAGAAATGGTTTTCTGAACACCTGTTGATATTGATCCTCGCAGGACCTCGAAATCTGGCTTGGCAGCCCGCTACACCTGACACTCAAACGCGTCATTGCGCGCGAAACAGGCACAGTTGCGCCCTGCATGCTTGGCCGCGTACAGAGCGTTATCTGCAGCGCTTATCAGGCTCTCGGGCGAAGTGTCGGGTGCTGTTGCGCAAGCTATGCCAAGGCTGATGGTGACGAGTGCGCCTTCGCCCAGTACCGGGTGTGGGAGTTTGAGCGCTGCGACCGAAGCTTGCAGCGTCTCGCTCAGTTTTCTGGCCTGACGGGCATCGGCATTCATCAATATCAGAACTTCTTCGCCACCGAATCGAAACGCCACGGCTTCGTTTTCCTGGGTTTTCTGGCGAATGACCTCGCACAGTAGCTTGAGGCAGGTATCGCCTTGGGGATGGCCATAACTGTCGTTGTAGGATTTGAAATGGTCGATGTCCAGCAGGATTATCGCCACGTTTGTCGGCGTTTTCTGTGCGCTTTCCCAGAAGGAAGTGATCACCTCATCCTGATAGCGCCGGTTGAATAATTGAGTCAGCGCGTCGATACGCGCGATCTCTACCAATTGCGCTTGCAGCAGACGACCGCGCAAGGCGAACAGGTAACTCAAGCGGCTGCCGCGTTCCAGAAAGTAGGAGGCCATCAATAGCAGGGCTGCAGTTGAGACAAACAGCACCGCATTGGCTTGCCAGGTCAGAAAGTCCGCAAAGCCGGCTATGTAGGTCGTTACCAGTTGAATGGCCAGCATGCACAGGATGGCGACTGTCGCGTAGCGTACCGGGAGCTGCTGGATCATGGTGCAGTAGACCATGAGCAGCAGCATCCCCAACTGATAATGAAGCTGGTACGGGCTGTTGCTGTTGATCATCACAATCAGTGGCATCAGCGACGCCATAACCGTGCCGATCGCGGCGGTCGTTTCCAGAACCCTGCGAGAGGTAATGCGCGGTGCGAACAACAGCATCACGATGAACATCGGTGTGATCAGGCATAGCCGGCTCAGTGCTGCGTAGAAAAATACATCCCTTAACATCAGCCAGTCGCTGATCAGGTACAGGTTGTAAATCAGAGCGCCGGCTATCCCGACAGCGGTAATGAACTGCACACGCTGCTGGTGGGTGTCTGCTTCATAACGCCGCTCCAGATCCCGGCCAAAACGCAGCCCCCCGACACCTGAAGCAATCATCTGCTCTACCTCGGCGAGGGTTTTCGAGTCTTCAGGGCTGGGACGATCAAGGGCAGAAGCGAGCATGTTGCACCGGGGGCATTCACATCGAGTCCATTAGGACATTAAAGATGATGTCTTAGTGCCAGCAATCTGCAAAGGGGTAACTTACCGTGTCGACAAGCGGTATCTGCACTGGCGTTAGCCCACATTGGGATTTCCATTTTTTGCCACCCTCGCCCAGGTTCAGGCGCTAACGCGGTGAGAAAGATGAAGCCCTGGCTCGGGTTTTCTGACTCGGGACAGCCTGCTTCCTTCGTTCAGGATGGCGGAAAGCCTGGACGCCTAAATCGGCTGCTTGCACTTCAAGTTACCATCTATAGTAGTGATGTGCTTCGACTCGAACTCGTGGTTTATGTGTGAAGCAAGCGTGCTGAAAGACTGAACGTACGGCCGCGCAAAAAAACAAACCGAGCCAGCTCCAGACCGGAACCGACATTAATGAATGCACCCAAAGAATCCGTAATTATCACTGGCATCACGGGCCAGGATGGCGCTTACCTTACTCAGCTTCTGCTGGAAAAAGGTTATAAAGTCTACGGCACTTATCGCCGTACCAGCTCCGTCAACTTTTGGCGCCTTGAAGAACTTGGCGTAGCCAGGCATCCGAATTTGCATCTGGTTGAGCACGATCTGACCGATCTGAGCGCCAGCATTCGCCTGTTGCAAAAAGCTGAGCCCACTCAGATTTACAACCTGGCAGCACTGAGTTTTGTCGGTGTTTCCTTTGATCAGCCGATAACAACTGCCGAAATTACCGGGTTGGGTGCAGTCAACCTGCTCGAGGCGATACGTATCGTAAATCCCAAGATACGTTTTTATCAGGCATCTACTTCGGAGATGTTCGGCAAAGTGCAGGAGGTTCCGCAGATTGAAACCACATCGTTTTATCCGCGCAGCCCTTACGGTGTGGCCAAGCTGTATGCACACTGGATGACGATCAATTATCGGGAGTCCTACGGTATTTTTGGTGCCAGCGGCATTCTCTTCAATCACGAGTCGCCGCTGCGTGGTAAAGAGTTCGTTACCCGCAAGATCACCGACGCAGCCGCTCGTATTTCATTGGGCAAACCGGAGCTTCTGGAGCTGGGCAATCTGGACGCCAGACGCGATTGGGGATTTGCCAAAGAATATGTCGAAGGCATGTGGCGCATGCTGCAAGCCAAAGAGCCCGACTCATTCGTTCTGGCCACCAATAGGTCTGAAACTGTTCGTGACTTTGTGTCAATGGCTTTCAAGGCGGTCGATATTACCCTTGACTGGGTGGGCAATGCGGAAAACGAACAGGGTATAGACGTCAGCAACGGCAAGACCCTCGTGCAGGTCAATCCCAGGTTTTACCGGCCCTCCGAAGTTGAGTTGCTCATCGGCAATCCCGAAAAAGCCAGGCGTGTGCTTGGGTGGGAGGCCAAAACCGGCCTTGAAGAGCTTTGCCGGCTAATGGTTGACGCCGATCTGAAGCGCAATCAGAAAGGGAGCTCGTTCTGATTTGCCCCGCTGCGTGCAGGATTAAATGCGCGTCAAAACGTTATAGGGTATGCCGCCTTGCTTGAGTGTCCGACGAATCAGACAGTCGAAGCTACCTCGTGACGCCAGTAATCGAGCAAGGTCGTGAGTGTGTCGTTCAACTTTGTGGCCGGCTTCCAGCCGGTGGCGCGTCGTATGGCAGAGTTATCGCCGTATGCGCTGGGTATGTCTGAAGGGCGCATGCGCTCAGGATCAATCGTGATGTCGATGGCGCTTGAGCTCAGCGCCATAAGCCGATTAAGTATCGTATCGAGGCTTGTGGGCTCGCCGCTACAGATGTTCAGGCATCTCGGATAGTCTTCCAGGCGGTCGGCCAGTTTCAGCAGTGCGATGTAGGCATCGCACACATCATGCACATCAAGAAAGTCCCGAGCCGCTTTCAGGTTGCCGACTTTCAATTGCGGAGGCTGCTTACCCGCCTCAATCAAGGCGATCTGCCGGGCAAACGAGGCTGTTGCGAAATCAGGCGATTGCCGGGCACCAATATGATTGAAGGGACGTACAACAATACCTTTCTGACCCTGGCGGAAATATTCGTCGAAGGCTTTTTCAGCGGCAAGCTTGCTGGCTGCGTATGGATTCATGGGCTTGCAAACGCTGTCTTCGCCAAGCGCGTTACCTTGCTTGAATGCCTCACCGTATACTTCCGATGAGCTTACAAACAACACAAAAGCCTCTAGAGCGTTTCGCTGCAATGCCTGTAGCAGGTTCACACTGCCCATGACGTTGGTTTGCCAAGTCAGGACTGGGTCTTTGAAGCTGGTAGGTACATGAGTTACAGCGGCTAAATGCACAACGTGGGTAGGGGCTGTCTTTGACAGTGCGTGCTCCAGGCCGGCAGCATCGCGTATATCGCAACGCATAAACTCGTCGGCATTCGTTGGAATAGACGACTCGGCGCCTACCAGGGCAATCACATGATGCCCTGCCTGTCGCAGCATGCTGCACAGCGTCTGGCCGACAAACCCATTGGCACCAGTGATCAGAATGCGTTGCATCATGGCTTCCTCGATATCCCTGCTCTAGGCCGCGGAGCTTAACAGACACTTTTGACTTGGCAGTCCTCGCCTGCTGCTCATTGACATCAGCATCGCCAACATGGTTTCCATTGCAAGGCTAGCTCACTCAAGGTTTTCTGGTGACATACAGCAATCAGTAAGGAACGCTTTAAATTTCACCTGTCATATTCCGACGAAACACACTCACTACGTCTACGCTTATGCCGATATATACGTACAACCCCACAATCGGTGCAGCCATGTTCAATACTCGCTTGAAAAAGGAATTACAGGCACAGCAGGCCGAGTTATCCATGTACCGGCAAATGCAGAAAGGGATCGACGCGCGAATGCTGTCGTTGACGCTGGATGCCAGCAATCGTATTTCTCATGCCAATGAAAACTTCCTGACGACGCTTGGCTATACGCTCGATCAGGTTGTGGGCCGTGACCTGGACCATTTGATTCCGAGTTACGTCAGACAGCTCAGTTGCTACCGTGACCTCAAGTCATCGATGCAGAACGGCGAGTCGGTTATTGATAGATACCGTTTTCTGCACGCCAACGGCAGTCTGGTCTGGATTCGTGCAATGTGGCAGCCGGTGCTGGATGAGCAAGGCAAGCTGGCGCATCTTCAGTGTTACGGATCTGATATCACTCAGGTCGTCGAAACCGCCGCCGAGAATTCCGCGTTCATTCAGGCACTGTTGCGCTCGAGTGCGGTGATCGAGTTCGATCTGAGCGGGCATGTATTGACTGCCAACGACCAGTTTCTACGCGGCATGGGTTACAACCTGACGCAAATCAAAGGCAAGCATCACAGCCTGTTCTGTGATCCGCAGGAAACATCGCAGACGGCGTACCGTGATTTCTGGGCCACGCTCAACCGTGGCGAGTTTGTCGCCGGTCGGTTCAAACGTATCGACAGCCATGGCCGTGAGGTGTGGCTGGAAGCGACCTACAACCCGGTACATGACGCTCAGGGCAATCTCTACAAGGTCGTCAAGTTCGCCACGCTGGTCACCGATCAGGTCGCCCGCGAAGAGGACGTCAGTCAGGCAGCCAGCGTGGCTTTCGAAATATCCCAAAAGACTGACATCAGCGCCCAGCGTGGGGCCGATGTTGTGCAAAACACTGTCGAGACCATGCGCAAGATCTCCGCAGAGATGCAGTCGGCAGCGTCCGGGATCGAAGCGTTGGGCAAACAGTCATTGTTGATCAACTCTATCGTGCAAACCATTGGCGGTATCGCTCAGCAGACCAACCTGCTCGCGCTCAACGCTGCCATCGAGGCCGCCCGGGCCGGTGAGCAGGGCAGGGGCTTTGCCGTGGTGGCTGATGAGGTTCGCCAGTTGGCCGGTCGTACCAGCGCAGCGACCGAAGAAATCGTCAGCGTCGTGCAGCAGAATCAGGCGCTGGCCGATGAGGCAGTGCGCGGTATGGCCAACAGTCGCACGCAGGCGGAGCAGGGCCTTATGCTGGCCAACGAGGCGGGCGCGGTGATTGTTGAAATTCAGGAAGGGGCCAAGCAGGTGGTGGGTGCCGTCGGGCGGTTTGCCAACCAGCTCAAGTAGCACCTGACGTCGATGGCTATGGTTGAGGTGTTGCGCGGCCGGGATGGCCGGCAATACCTGATAGCTCTGGCATCGTCTCTGGACGACAGGCAAAATGCAGCATTGGTTGATCAGTGATTCAAGCTGCACCTGGGTGCTCTGAATGGCTGATTCCGCTCTGACAAGGACTGGTTGGATGCTGCTTGCTGTACTTGCTGTTCTCAACGCCTTCTGCCTATTGGGCGGCTTGCTTTTCAACGCGGAGTTGTTGAACAAGGCAGGCGCCGACATCCCCCTCAAGAACCTGCAGACCCTTGAGATATACGGTCAGAGCCTGGCGTCGGTCAGTGTTTGTCTGGTGGCCTGGCGCGTATGCATCTGGGCCCACGGTAAATGGGGGCATCAGCAGCATCTCCTGCGCTCCATCATGCTCAGCACCTTGGTTCTGGCCCCGGTAACATGGTGGGTCCAGGGTGTGGTCCCTGACGTCATTGCCGAAGAGTTCCCGTCTGATCTGCGGGTTTACAGCTTGTATGCCTACGTGACGAAAAAAGGTCTGCTCTACGATTCGTTGCAAATCCCCGGCATCCCTTATCAGGAATACCGCGACAAGGGCGAGGGTAAAGCCTTCATCGCCAACCTTGGCGTGCTGATGAGTGTTCAAGGCTCGTATGTCGAGCAGATCGACCGCAATTTTCAGGGTTTTGCTCAAGCCGTCTTCAAGGGCTATACGCGACGCAATGCCGATGTGCTTTATGGGCGTCTGCAAGCAGAGTTCATTCCGGTCTTTGACGATATCGCCCGTGAGTACGTCAGGATAGAGACCGCGAGACGTTCCGGTGTGCCGGGCAACAAACGCGAGCCACTTGCTGCCTCCTCAAACACTGATCAACCAAAGGCCCTCCCAAGCGCCAAGGACTACGCGCTGGCGATGCCATCGGGCCTGCGCAGCCGGCAAGCAATGGCCGACACCCGCGAGGTCCGCCAACTGGCCAGGCACACGCTTGGCCCGCGCTACGTCGAAGGTATGGACCTGCTCGCGACCCGCCACCAGTTCAACGCGTACCTCAACGGCATTGCCGGCAACATGGCCAGCGACGTGGCGAACACTGACGTGCATGGGGAGCAGAGCCTGAGCGTTCTGAAAAACATGTGGTTCGTGCCCTGGTCGTTGCTGAGCGGTCTTTTCACGGGGGCCCTTAATATCGTCGGGTTGCTGCTATCGACCATCGAGCGGCGCGCGTTCATACAGAAGAGGCTTCTGGCTATCAGAGTCGCGGCGATTGCGCTGATTGTGGTGGTCCCCCTGCTTGCCAGCAACGCGATCACTCAATCGCCAGGTTATCGCACCGCGTTCAAGAGCATCGAGACAGGTCCGACCCTGATGGCTGGTGTCTTTCATTGGGCGATGTCTGCGCAAGCCATGTTGTACAACCTGACCAGACCTCTGCTCGACGCGGAGTGAGCCGTTTTAAAAGGGAGCAAATCCAGTGCGCAAGAAATTCGTTGTATCAGTCCTGGCAGTAACGGTCGCCACCTCCGTCACCGGATGTGCGCAGATGGGCATCAGCAAAGAGCAGGCAGGTACTGTGATCGGCGGTATTGCCGGTCTGGCGGTTGGCGCGACGATGGGCAAAGGCAATGGCCAGATCGCTGCGGCGCTGATCGTTGCTGGCGTTGGTGGCTACATTGGCAACCGTATCGGCCAGATGCTCGACGACAAGGATAAACAGGCGCTGGCGCTGCGCACTCAAGAAGTTCTCAATCAGCCAGCCACCACTGTGGCGCAGCCCACTGCCGTCTGGCGTTCCGATCACTCCAAGGCCAGCGCTGTTATTACACCAGGCCCGGAATACAGGGCAACCAGGACTATCGAGATCAAGCGCACACCCAACATTCAGGCCGTGCCGTCAATGAAGCTTATAAACCAGCCTTACTTCACTCGCTCCGGTCTGAATGTGCGTTCGGCACCCGACATGAGGGCTGACAAGGTAGGCAGCCTGCCGGGCAATACCCAGTTCACTGCAGTAGGCTCTACCGGCGACTGGATTCTGGTCGGGCGCAGGGGGGTGACGGTAGGCTATGTGCACAAGGATTACGTGATGACGAAGTCCGACGCCGATGCCATAAAGAGGCGGTCCCCGGTCAAGCTCGATGAGATGAACGTGTCGGCCAGCAAAGAGACCGAGGCATTTGACCTGGGCTCGATCTCGTCTCTGCCGTCCGGCAAAACCGCAGCCGAAACCACCTGTCGGCCGGTAGCGGTGAACCTGAAAACCGAAGGTGGCGCTACCGAGAAGCAGGACAGCACATTTTGCAGGCAGGCCAACGATACGTGGGAGTTGATTTAAGGATTGGCGTAACGTGTACACGAGGCCTGTAGATACCGGTTTCATGCAACTCAGTGTTACTCAGTTGGCGGTCATTACCGAATAGCTGTTCATCGGGCAAGGCCTGGCAATGCGCGGCGCGTCAGGGAGCATTTACTCTCTCTTCACAGTGGACAGTAACGTCCCCAACCTCGCGTATCCAAAGAGTCACCTAGCCAGGTACAGCCCCGGTCTTGCCAGCCTCCACTGCAAATTGCTTGAGCGTCGACACGCTGGCGGCAGGGTCAAGCACCTCCGAAACAACCTGGAAGCGAGTCAGCATTTGCTGCTCGCTCAGGTCCACGGACACATAGCCACGCTGACGGCTATCGAAGAACTTCACATGTGGATTGAGGCCCAGAATGCTGTTGAAAGCGTCGAACGGTGGTCCGCTGGAGGTTACCGAAGTGCCGACGAACTCGGTGGCGACGATGGCTGAATCCGGATTACCTGCGTCGGCGTGCAGGTCGGTGGTCCAGAACGAATGGATATCGCCACCCCAGAACACCGGGTTGCGGGTCTGGTGGCGTTGCAGGGAGGCCAGCACGCGCTCGCGGGTGGTCATGTAGCCGTCCCAGCCGTCGGTCCAGTGGCCCAGCGCCTGGGTCTTGAGATCGCGCTGTTCCAGTGGCGCGACCAGCAAATCCTGGGCAATGACATTCCACTGCCCGGGAGACTCGGCGAAGCTGCGGTCCAGCCAGGCTTCCTGTTCCCAGCCGAGCATGGTGCGTTTCGGGTCATGCAGATCCGGACAGTCGCTGGGCGCGACGTGACCTCGACGGCTGCCGTTGGCCTGGATGCAGGGTTGCTCGGAGCGGTACTGTCGACCGTCCAGCACGTGAAAACGAGCCAGACGCCCGTAGTCGAGGTTGCGGTAGATACGCATTTCCTGTCCTTTGGGCAGGCTGCTGGCGCGCAACGGCATGTGTTCGTAAAACGCCTGATAAGCGGCGGTCCTGCGGCGCAGAAAACTGTCCACAGGCACGCCGGGGTCCTGTGACCACTGAGCGGCGTAATCGTTTTGCACTTCATGATCGTCCCACGTGGCGACGCTCGGCGCGCAAGCATGCAAAGCTTGCAGGTCGGGGTCGGTCTTGTACTGCGCGTATCGATTGCGATAGCCCGCCAGGTCCATGGGGTCAGGTGTAGCGTGGTGACGCGGGAACCGAGGGTTTTCCGCGGATACGTTCATCTCATAGATGTAGTCGCCAAGAAAGAACACCAGATCCGGGCGCTCCGCCGCCAGGTGTCGATAGGCGCTGAAGTATCCTGCCTCCCAGTGCGAACACGACACGAAGCCGAACCGCGCCGAGACCATGGCGCTTGCCGGCGGTGCAGTACACGCCTGCCCGACAGCGCTTTGCGCCCCCAGGCTCTCGAACTGATACCAATACGGACGTCCGGGCTGCAAACCGCTCACTTCGACATGCACTGAATGGGCAAGTCGCGGGTGGGCGGTGGCCTGTCCTGTGCGGACTATGTGAACCATGGCCGCATCGCTGGCGATCTTCCAACGCACTTCAACAGGTTTGTTCAGACCGCCATCACCCGAGGGAGTCATCACTTTTGGTGCCAGACGTGTCCATATCACGAAGCCGTCCGGCAACGGATCGCCAGACGCCACGCCGAGCGTGAATGGATAATCGACCCCCGCGCTGCGCGCAAACGGGCTGAGGATCGACAGCAACGTTGCACCGGCTACTCCAGTAATGATGCGTCGACGGTCCGGGTTGAAATCTGTCATGACGTGGCCTCCGACGATTCGTATTCCGAGCGCAACAGTCCGAACAGCAACATGTTCTTGAACACACCGTTTTTCAGAAATGCCTCTCTGCTACAGCCCTCATAGGATAGCCCGCACTTCTCCAGGACCCTGGCGCTGGCCAGGTTTTCGCTGAAGCACTGGCCGACGATGCGGTTGAGGTTCATGTCCGTGAAGCCATGCCTCAGCAAGCCTTTGGCCGCTTCGCAGGCATAACCCCGATTTTGGTATTGGATTCCTGTCCAGTAACCCAGATTGCCGCTGCGATGCGACATCGAAAGGCGCAGCGACACGATCCCGGTCAACTCTCCGGTTTCCTGGAGGTGAACCCCGAGGCTCACCGCCTCACCGGCGGCGTATTTTTCATGGGTCTCGGCGATGAATGCCTGCGCATGCTCAAGGGTATAGGGACTGGGCAGTGCAGAGGTCATGGCCGCAATCGTCGGCTCGTCGGCCAGGCGCGCGAAGGTAAGTGCCTGTTCAGGCTGCAACGCGGCTAGCAGCAGACGTGATGTTCTGAGGGTGGGCAGCGGGTGACTCATCCGTATTTTCCGTCGGGTTGAATGCTCAAACGCTGCCGCGTTGTTATGGCATTTCCGTGACAGGCTCAATAATCATTTAAGTGCCATGAAATGTACAGGTAACAGCCATGTAACAGTCACGTATCGGTCTTGTAAAACCAACCGATCGGTCATGTTTGGTTGCTAGATTCTCGGCCTCTAACAAGAGAGCGAGAGGCCGGGCATGAGAACGTGGGATGAACCTAAAAAGCGCAAGGCGCACATCGAACTGATCCCCATGATCGATGTGATGATGTTCCTGCTGGTCTTTTTCGTATTGGTAAGTCTGAACGTGATTCCGGCGTTGGGGATGAAAACCCAGTTGCCGAGTGCCAGCAGTTCACAGCAGCTTAAGCCGCAGAACAAATCGATCCTGACTCTGGGACTCAACGGCGAATTACAGCTCGATGGCAAGGCGACCACGGTCGACGCCATTGTGCCTGCCTTGAAAGCACTGGAAAAACCCGACACCAAAACCACGATCATCGTTAACAGTGACAAGGGCGTGGAAGTCGCCCGTCTGGTCGAGATCATGGACACCCTGCGTCTGGGTGGTTTCACGTCAGTCTCCATCGCCACGCGCAAATCCTGACTATGTATTTCCTGTTTCGTGTACGTCAGTGGCTTGGTGGCTTCCCAGCGCTCGTGGCGCTCATCGTGATTGTGATGGGGTTGCAAACACGTGCCTTGAAGGTGGAGCCGGTGTACGACGAGTCGGCCGTCGAGCTGGCGCTGGTCGAGCCCGAACAGCCCGCCCCTGAGCCATTGACGCAGCCCGACCCGCCTCCCATACAACCTGACGAGCCGCCACCTCCGCCGCCTGTTGTAGAGAGCGAAGACGCCGAACCGGCGCCACCGCCTCCCAAGCCTGTTCCCAAGCCTGCTCCCAAGCCAAAAAACAAGCCGGAGATCAAGCCAGAACCAAGGCCTAAACCCTTGCCCAAACCGGCAGTGGCAAAACCCGTCGAGCCGGTTCAGGCACCCAGCAAGCCGATAGCCAGCGCTCCGGTTGCGCCGCCTTCACCGCCTGCGCCACCCGCACCGCCGAAAGTCGACACCCAGGGTATGGAAGGGGGCTACCTCAAAGGACTGCGCAGTGAGCTGGACGGTTACAAACAATACCCGACGGGGCGCCAGGCCTCACTGGAGCGCCCGAGTGGCGAGGTTGTGGTGTGGTTATTGGTCGACCGCCAAGGGCGAGTGCTGGACTCCGGCATTCAGACCCAGGCCTCCAGCATGCTGCTCAACCGCGCCGCCGCCAACAGTCTGCGCCGCATCAAGCAGGTCAAGCCGTTTCCCGAGCAAGCCTTTGGCGGACGCAGCGAACAGCGCTTCACCGCTACCTTCAACTACAGCGTGCAATAGCACTGACAAGGAACAGAGTGATGAAGCTTTCCAGAATTCACCTTGCGTTGGTCGCCGCGGGCATGAGTCACGGCATGGTCATGGCCGACTCGAATGCCAGTGATGTCGGCACCATTGGTGTGCAAGGCAAGGCGACAGTCGGGGGTGGCTACATGGTGCAGGAGGAGAGCATCAAGGCGCGCTCCACTGTCACCAAGGAAGCGCTCGACAAGCAGACCGCGACCGGGAATGCGATCGACAAGCTCAAGTACACGCCGGGCCTGAACATCTCCAGCGAAGACGCCACGGGCCTTTCTGGTTTCAAGTTCACCATGCGCGGGCTCAACTCCGATCAGGTAGGCATGTCGGTAGACGGTATGCCGATCAACGACTCCGGTAACTACGCGCTGTACTCCAATCTGCTGGGGGACCCGGAAAACATCGATCAGATTTTCGTGACTCAAGGCTCTGCCGAAAG
The DNA here is from genome assembly GCF_000452705.1 of Pseudomonas syringae CC1557. Classification (NCBI taxonomy): domain Bacteria; kingdom Pseudomonadati; phylum Pseudomonadota; class Gammaproteobacteria; order Pseudomonadales; family Pseudomonadaceae; genus Pseudomonas; species Pseudomonas syringae. The sequence continues at coordinate 4,705,636 of NZ_CP007014.1, read as the reverse complement.
TGACGGCCCGCATATCGGTTCCAGCGGCGGCAACATCGGTATTGTCACCATTCGTCCCACCAAGGAAACCGGCGCATTCGTCAAACAGGTGGCGGGCAGCAACGGCACTTACAAAACGTTTGCGCGGCTCAATACCGGCGAGATAAACGGGCTGAGCAACTGGCTGTCGATGTCCCATACCGAAGGTCAGAAGTGGCGCGGCGATGGCGCTGTGCGCGCCGACAAAGTGGAGTGGAACAGCTTCTTCGACATGGGCTCGGGCAATACCGCCAATCTGATCCTCAAGTACCACGAGCAAGACAACAACAGCTATAGCCAGCTCACCAAGAGTCAGTTCCAGCAGAACGGGCGCAAGTTTGACCCTTATCCTTCGACGCCTGCGCTGGGCAGCAACGGCAAATTGTCCAGCTACTACGAGCTGGCGCAGAACCCGTTCCAGACGTTCACCGGCGTGCTCAATACCCAATTCAAACTGGCCGACAATCTGTCTCTTTCAGTCATCCCCTATTATTTCTGGGGTAACGGCAGCGGCGTGAACAGTTCTTCCTATGCGCTCAATCGCGGCTCGAATCAGAACGGTTTATTCGACCTGAGCAACCTGCCGACGGCGGCGGCTTATAACGCAGACGGATCATCGACCACTGGCGTGTATTACCGGCCTTCGCGCACGCAGACATGGCGTCCGGGGATCACCACCAAGTTGAACTGGGACGTCAACGACGAGCACAGCGTACAGGTCGGCTACTGGTACGAACGCGCCCGCCAGTCGCAGACTCAGCCTTTCATCCGTCTGAAGAGCAATGGCAAGCCCGAAAGTATCCAGCCGGATTCGGATTACATGGTCGATGCCAACGGCAATGAAATCCAGGGCCGTGACCGCTATACCGTGACGCCTGCACAAAAAGTCTGGGCTCAGGACACCTGGTATTTCGCCCCGGACTGGACGCTGGTAGGCGGTTTGGCCTACATGAATGTCGAGCGCGAAGGCACCAACCACGGCAGCCTGACCGAGCGGCCGGAAAAACGCGACCAGACCTACAACAAGCTGTTGCCTAACGTCGGCCTCAAATATCAGCTGGATGAGCGCGACCAGTTGTTCTACAGCCTGTCACGCAACATGCGCGTGCCGCAGAACTACGTCCTTTATGACCCGGGCACCGGTTCCATCGACAGCAAGCCGGAAACCAGCTGGAACCATGAACTGGGCTGGCGCTACACCGAACAAGACATGACGCTGGCGGCCACGCTGTTTTACATGCAGTTCAAGGACCGTCAGGTGTCATCAAAAGATATCAACGGCGACTTTGCCGACATCAATGCCGGTGCAGTCGACAACAGCGGTCTGGAACTGGAATGGAGTGGCTTGCTGCCGCACCATTTCAATTACTACACCTCGTACACCTACACCCGCGCCAAACAGAAAGATGACCTGACCGTCTTCAATAACGGCGCAGCCATCGAGCTGCCCACCAGTGGCAAGCAGTTTTCCAACGTGCCGAAGAACATGCTGGCCGCCAACATCGGCTACGACGACGGCAGTTATTACGGGACCTTTGGCGCCAAGCTCACCAGCAAGCTGTATGGCGACCTGACCAACGACGAAAGTATTCCGGGGCGCACCATCTTCAATCTGGGCGCAGGGATCTACCTTCCGGTGGACAAGAAAATCGTCAAGGATGCCACCTTGCGTCTGAACGTCGACAACCTGTTCGACAAGGAATACCTCGACGGCGTGTACACCACCAAAACCAACGCGGCCACCTACAGCGGTTTCCGCGATGGCGACCCGGCCTACATCGTCGGGGTCGAGCGTACCGTTACCGTTTCTCTTGAAGCCAATTTCTAATCTTCATTGACCAGAGGTCCGTGCCATGGACATGAATCAGCTTCACGACATCACCTTCTATGTGATGTACGCCGCCATCGCGATAGCGATCTTTGTCGCGATCGAACGAGGCATCTACTTTGCTTACGTGCGTCGCCAGTCGCGGGCGCTGCAAACGGCACTCGGTGCTTCGGTGCACAGTGAAAAGGATCTGCCGGAGACGCTGACGCGCCGGACCAGCCTGCCACTGGAAATGGTCCTGCCGGTGCTTGCGCAAAAAAATGCGCAGGGCTCGCGCAGAGACCTGGATGATGTCATCGAAACCCAATACCTGAGCACTCGCGCACCGCTGGCCAGAAGCCTCTGGCTGATCGAGACCATCACCACGGCAGCACCACTGTTGGGGTTGCTGGGGACTATTCTGGGCATCATCGATACCTTCAAGGCCCTGGCCAGTGCTGGGGTGTCCGATCCCGGGCAGATTTCTGCCGGTATTGGCACGGCGTTGTTCGCAACAGGTCTGGGTATCGCAATCGCCTTGTTCTGCGTGGTCTTTCACAACTACTTTCAGGACAGCCTGGAACGCATCAATGACCAACTCAAGATCCTGTTGATCCGCGCCTCCAGCGGGGCACGTGTTCATGACGAAGCCGAGCATCCGGCTGCTTCGGCTCAACCGAAATATCGGACGGCCTGATCAACTTAACGGCGCGTGCCTCTGGCATGCGCCATCTTGTCTGTGTCTGGCGATGAGGTTCGCAATGCCCTTTTACCCTTCGTATCGTCGACTGTCCCAGAGCTACCGCGCCGTGATCGCAGCGTTACTGCTGGGCAGTTCTTGCGCGCAAGCAGACTTCTCCATCCCGGGTTTCGAGCTGGTACACACCGTGCCGCTCGGGTCTGACCTGCAGACGCCTGACCTGCGAGCACCCGGCGAGGTCTGGCGCGAGCTGTTTGACGGGGCGCGCGAGCGTATCGATATCGAACAGTTCTACGTTGCCGACCACGCAGGCTCGGTTATGGACAAGGTGCTTGAAAGCCTGACGTCAGCCGGGCTGCGCGGAGTGAAAATTCGTTTCCTGCTGGAAGAAAAGGGCCTGAAACTGTCCGACCCGCAGACCCTTGAGCGACTGCGCGCCATCCCCAACCTGACTCTGCGTGTGCTGCCCTACGCCAAGCTCACCGGCAGCGGCATTATCCACGCCAAATTCCTGGTCGTGGATGGCCGACAGGCGTTCATCGGTAGCCAGAACTTCGATTGGCGCTCACTGGAGCATATCCACGAAACCGGCCTGCGCATTGACGAAGCAACCGTAGTGGGTCAGACGCAAGCCATATTCGATCAGGACTGGCTTGCCCAGGCTGCGATTACCGAGGGCCAACCGGCGCCGATGCCGCGCCCGGCCAGTAGCACAGTGCCCGACGGCAACTACCTGACCGCCAGCCCGCAGCGCTATAACCCGCCAGGGGTCGTCGACTCTCAGGCCGAACTGCCCCGTTTGCTGGCGCAAGCCAAAAGCGAGGTTCGTGTCCAGTTGCTGGATTACGCGCCCTTGTCCTACGGCCCCGACAAAACCCGGCCTTACTATGCGGTCATCGATAATGCTCTGCGCAGCGCAGCCGCCCGCGGCGTTTCGATAAAGCTCATGGTGTCCGACTGGAACACCGGCATGCCCGAAGTCGCCTACCTCAAAAGTCTGGCCCTGGTGCCCAACGTGCAGGTGCGTATCGTCACATTGCCGATGGCAGCTCAGGGCTTTATCCCCTACGCACGCGTGATCCACAGCAAGACCATGGATATTGATAATAAGGTTGCCTGGGTCGGCACCAGCAACTGGCTCGGCGGCTACCTCGACAACTCGCGCAATCTGGAAGTGGTGATGCACGACGGCTCGATGGCCAAACGCATCGGCCAATTACACGAGCAGCTGTGGGATGGACCCTATGCCAAACCCATCGACATCAATCGCGACTACCCGGAACCACATCCGGGCCAGCCTTGAGGGGCATTGGGTGAATGGCTTGTCGGGCAATAAAGCGCGGCCCCCTAGGACCCAACGCCCGCTTCAGCCACAATGACACCCTTCACCCACCAGCCTGCTGCGGGCTGTAAAAGGATTGGTGCTACTGATGATGCTCTCTTTCAAGCCATGGTTGCGGGGCCTGGCGCTGGCTTTGCCAATGACTGCGTTGCTGACCGCGTGTGACAAGTCCGACAAGCCGGTGACGCCGCCTGCGCCGCCGCATACCACTTACACCCAGGCCACCTGGGAAGCACTGCCAGCGGTTTCGGATGCCGACCTGCAGGCCGGTTTTGCCTCGTGGCGCAGCGCCTGCGTCCGCCTCAAGACTGATGCAGTGTGGGGGCCGACGTGTGCTGCGGCGGCGAGTCTCGCGGCTGCGCCTGATGCGGCTCAGATCCGTACGTTTTTGCAGAGCCAGTTGCAGGTCTACAGCCTGCGTTCCGATGGCGGCAGTGCCGATGGCCTGATCACTGGCTATTACGAGCCAGTCTACCCCGGCAGCCTGACTCAGACGGCAACAGCTAACGTGCCGGTCTACGGTATTCCGGATGACCTGATCGTAGTCAATCTGGACAGTATTTACCCCGAACTCAAGGGCAAGCGTCTGCGTGGACGGCTTGAAGGGCGGGTGCTCAAACCCTACGACGATGCTGCGACGATCAACACGCAAGGCTTGAACGCGCCGGTGATTGCCTGGCTGACCGACCCTATGGATCTGCAGTTCCTGCAGATCCAGGGCTCCGGAAGAGTGAGTCTGGAGGATGGCTCGCAGCTGCGTCTGGGCTATGCCGATCAGAACGGTCGTCCGTATCGCGCGATTGGTCGTTGGCTGGTAGAACAGGGGCAGGTGAAGAAGGAAGACGTGACCATGGGCAGCATCGCGGCCTGGGCCAAGGCGCATCCGGAGCGGGTCAGCGAGCTTCTGGCCAGCAACCCGAGTTACGTGTTTTTTGCCCGCAACCCTGACAGCAATGAAGGCCCGCGCGGCTCGCTCAACGTGCCGCTCACGCCAGGTTACAGCGTGGCCATCGACCGCAAGGTGATTCCGCTGGGCAGCCTGCTCTGGTTGTCCACCACGCGTCCGGACGGCAGCAGCGTGGTGCGCCCGGTTGCGGCGCAGGACACCGGTGGTGCGATTGCCGGTGAAGTACGCGCTGATCTTTTCTGGGGCACCGGCGACGAAGCCGGCAAGCTGGCTGGAGACATGAAGCAGAAGGGCAACATCTGGCTGTTGTGGCCCAAGGGCATGGCGTTACCTCAGTCAGCGGAAACAGCTCAGAGTCAAACCAGTCACTGATCGGTTCCGATCAATTTTCTCGCAGATAGACGGTTATAGCATCTTGATAGATGCATAGTCCGCTATCTGCCGGATGTTTCTCCACCCCCCTGTCTCACTGAAAACGACCGAATCACCGTTTTCAATCGCCAATTAAATGTCATATTTTGAGAAAAATACCGCTTATCGAGAAAGTTCAGTCAATTTGCATCAATTTATTGACAGTATCAAAGTGATACCACACATTAGTGTTAATGCTTTTTCACAAGGACCGTGCGTTACGGCCCCTATCTGAGGTCGTAAAGGATGAACCGAACTGACGACGTAGCTAATTTGTTTCGACATTTTGGCGCAAGTTCTGAAGGTTATCTGGAAATGGACAGCAGCCTGGATTACCAGGAATCGTCGGCTTCCGGTAAGACCCCTGTTGCGCTGCACAGCGTGATTCTTCAACCGAGTGTTGAGCAGCTTTTTACAGAGCTGCCTGTTCAGTCTGATCCAGCCTTGAGTCTGGTGGCCAAACGTACGACATCGGGTCCACTGGGGAATCTGCTCGCCGAGGCGGCCACGGCGCGACAGACTGAAGCGCTGGTACGCAACAACGAAGCGCTGGTTCAATCGAAGGGCAAGGATCAACCATCAAGGACTCCGGCGCATGTCATCGCGGTGATATCCGCCAAGGGCGGGGTCGGTAAAAGTACCCTGAGTGCGGCACTTGCCAGTCTGGTCAGAGTACCCGGCGGGCAGACACTGGCCATCGACCTCGACCCTCAGAACGCCTTGCAGCATCACCTCAACGCCAGCCCGGATGTAGCAGGTCCTGGTGGTGCCAGTCTCTTCGGTGAAAACTGGCGCGCACTGCTGCTGAGTGGGTCTGCCGACACGCAGTTGCTGCCCTATGACGCGCTGCAGCCGGATGAACGCCACTCTCTTCAGCGCTTTCAGGAAAACGACACAAACTGGCTGGTTCGCCAGATCGCCCGCATGCAGTTGAATCCGCGTGATGTGGTGATTCTTGACGTGCCGTGCGGCGATCTGCAAATGCTCCAGCAGGCATTGAATGCCGCCGACCAGGTGCTGGCCGTGCTCACCGCCGATGCGGCGTGTTACCTGACGCTGGATCAACTGCAGGGTTGGCTCGCGCCGGTGCTGGCACGCCCGCAACCGCCAGTCTGTCATTACGTCATCAATCAGTTCGATGCATCGCGCACGTTCAGTTGCGACATGCATGACGTGCTGAAGCGGCGCCTGGGCAAGCGCCTGCTGGGCGTCATACGCAAGGATGATGCGCTCGCAGAAGCCCTGGCTTACGGGCATAACCCGGTTCAGGTGCCAAGTGCCTCACCCGGTACTCAGGACCTGCGCGCGATGAGTCATGTACTGATTGCCCGACTGCTGGCTCAGGAAGTAAAAGAGACTCAATTGTCATGACCAACCTGTCGCTCGACGCGTCCGTACCCCGGACGCGCACATCGTCGTGGCTGAATGCTTTAACGGCAGGGTTCGACGGCCTGCCAAAGACCTTGCGCCGGGTTCTGAAAATCACCTCGATTGTGGTCGGCTTACTGCTGATGGCGCTGGTCGTCACCGCGCCACTCGACCTCACCGCGCAGTGCTTTTTTGCCCTGGCATGCTTTGCCGCAATGCTGTTGATTCGCAAGATACCGGGACGTCTGTCAGTGCTGGCACTGGTGACGCTTTCGCTGCTGGCCTCGTTTCGTTACATGTACTGGCGCCTGACGTCGACCCTGGATTTCGAGAACTGGCTGGACAGCCTGCTGGGTTACGGGCTGATCGTTGCCGAGTGCTATACGCTGATCGTGATCGTACTGGGTTATGTACAGACAGCCTGGCCGTTGCACCGCAAGCCGGTGATCATGCCGAGTGATTCCAGCCAGTGGCCGACCGTGGATGTGTTCATCCCGTCGTACAACGAAGCGCTGAGCATCGTGAAGCTGACCATTTTTGCTGCACAGTCCATCGACTGGCCACGCGACAAGCTGCGGGTCTATGTGCTTGATGATGGCCGTCGCGAAGACTTCCGTGAGTTCTGTGAGCAGATCGGAGTGGGCTACCTGACGCGCGACAATAATCGTCACGCCAAGGCCGGCAACCTCAACGAGGCGCTCAAGAGCACCGACGGCGAATACATCGCCATGTTTGATGCCGATCACGTTCCGACCCGTTCTTTTCTGCAAGTCGCCATGGGCTGGTTTATCAAGGATGCGAAGCTGGCGATGTTGCAGACGCCGCACTTTTTCTTTTCGCCGGACCCGTTTGAAAAGAACCTCGACACGTTCCGCAGTGTGCCCAACGAAGGTGAACTGTTTTACGGCTTGCTGCAGGATGGCAATGACCTGTGGAACGCGACGTTCTTTTGTGGCTCCTGTGCGGTGCTGCGTCGCTCCTCGTTGCTGGAAGTCGGCGGTGTTGCCACCGAAACCGTGACCGAAGACGCGCACACTGCGCTCAAGCTCAACCGTGCGGGTTACAACACGGCCTATCTGGCTATCCCGCAGGCCGCAGGTCTGGCCACCGAAAGCCTGTCGCGCCATGTGGCCCAGCGCATTCGCTGGGCGCGGGGCATGGCGCAGATTTTCCGCACCGACAATCCGCTGCTCGGCAAGGGCCTGTCGATCGGCCAGCGGTTGTGCTACGCCAACTCCATGTTGCACTTCTTTTATGGCCTGCCGCGTCTGGTGTTCCTCACCGCGCCGCTGGCCTACCTGCTGTTTGGTGCCGAAGTCATGCACGCATCGGCGCTGATGATCACTGCCTATGTGTTGCCACACCTTGCACACGCCAGCCTGACCAACTCGAAGATACAGGGCCGCTTCCGGCATTCGTTCTGGAACGAGGTCTACGAGGCAGTGCTGGCCTGGTACATCATGGGGCCGGTGCTGATGGCGATGATCAACCCGAAATTCGGTGGTTTCAACGTCACCGACAAGGGCGGTGTGGTCGAAGAGAAATTTTTCGACTGGGCGCTGGCGCGGCCTTATATCGTGTTGCTGACGCTGAACGCTGTGGTTTTTGTGCTCGGTATCTACAGCCTGTATCAGTTGGGTTGGAACAATGATGCGATCACTCTGACCATCGTGATCAACATGGCCTGGACGCTCTACAACATCATTATCACCAGTGCCGCCATTGCAGTAGCCAGCGAGATTCGCCAGGTGCGCACTGAGCCCCGGGTACAGGCAAAACTGCCGATTCGCGTCACCCGTACCGACGGTGTGATGTTCAACGCCGTGACCCAGGATTTTTCGCAGACCGGTCTGGGCCTTTTGCTGCCTGCCGACTCGGGTATTGGCGCTGGCGACCACATCACTGTGGCGCTGTATCGCGGTGCGCAGGTCAATGAGTTCCCGGCCACGGTGATGTTCTGCCGAGATGGCTACCTGGGCACACATTTCGGTGATTTGTCGCTGCGACAGCAAAGCGAGCTGGTACGCCTTACATTCGGCCGTGCCGACACCTGGGCCTCTACCTGGGGGCATGGCAAACCGGATTCACCCCTGGCTGCGCTGCGCGAAGTCAGTCATATCGGTGTCCGCGGCGTCATCGAGTTGCTCAAGGCTACTCACAAGGATTTCAGCCGGTTATTGCCAACACGCAAAAGACCTTCCCCACCTCCTGCAAACTGATGGATTGAATAGTCATGACTAAACGGTATTTTCTCGGTGCCGAGCGGTTCGCCGTTCGCCGCTCATGGGCGCTGTTGGCCTGTGCGTTGTCCGTTCTCTCCACGGGTGGTGTTGCAGCAGCTGCTCAACCGGCAACCACAAACGACGGCTACAGCGTGACGCTGCAGCAATTGGGGCGCAATTACCCGATGAACCTGCGCGGCGTCGATGCCACCGACAGCGTCAACTTCAACGTGCGTGCCGATCAGGTGGTGACCGGCGCAAGCCTGACCCTGAGCTACAGCTATTCACCGTCGCTGCTGGCAGATCTGTCGCAGATCAACGTCATGATCAACGACGAAGTGGCCGCGACCCTACCGCTGCCCAAGGACGGTGCGGGCAAGCCGCAGACTCAGGTGATCGAGCTTCCTCCACAAATGATTACCGAGTTCAACCGCCTGAGCTTGCAGTTCATCGGTCACTATACGATGAGCTGCGAAGACCCGAAGCACTCCAGTCTCTGGGCGCGAATCAATAACGAGACGCGTCTGGATATACGGGTTACGCCATTCGCATTGCCAAACGATCTGTCGATTCTGCCGCTGCCGTTTTTCGACCGCCGTGATGACCGTGACGTGAGCCTGCCGGTGGTGATGGGTGCTGCTCCCGACAACGCCACGATGGAAGCTGCGGGTGCGCTGGCCTCCTGGATCGGTGCAGCCAAGACCCGCTCGCGTATGGCCAGCTTCCCGGCGCATTTCAATGAGCTGCCGGCCAAAGGCAACGCGTTGGTACTGCTCACGGGCGACGGGCCGCTGCAACTCGGTGCGCTGACGATGCCCGCCCCCAAGGGCCCGAGCCTGACAATGGTGACCCATCCCAATGACCCGAACGGCAAACTGCTGGTCATTACCGGGCGCAATTCGGCCGAGCTCAAACGTGCGGTCAATGCACTGGTGGTCGGCGGGCAAAGCCTGGTCGGCAGCAGCGCACTGATCGAGCGTGTCGACATGCTCCAGCCACGCAAGCCCTACGACGCGCCGAACTGGTTGCCCAGTGATCGACCGGTCAAGCTCGGCGAACTGATGCCTGCCAACAAGCTGAACGTCTCCGGCTACGATCCTGGCGATATCACCGTACCGCTGAACCTGCCGCCTGATCTGTTCAGCTGGCGCGAAGATGGCGTGCCGCTGAAACTCAAATACAGCTACACGCCACAAGAGCGCTCCAACAACTCGTCGATCATGGTCAGCCTCAACGACACCCTGATCAAGGCCGAGCCGCTGCCGTCCATTGATAATCTGAGCAATTCGATTCTGTCCCGCCTCACCGGTGGCAACGACTCGGTCAGCCGTGAAGCGCGGGTGTATCTGCCGCTTAACGCCGTAGCCCTGCAATCTCGCCTGCAACTGCGCTACATGTTCGATTACCTCAAGCAGGGCGAGTGCGGCGACATCATAATCGATAACATGCGTGGCAGTATCGACCCGGAATCGACGCTGGATCTCAGCGGTTACGACCACTTCATGGCGATGCCGAACCTGGGCGTGTTCAAGGACTCGGGTTTCCCGTTCACCCGCATGGCAGACCTGTCGCAGACCGCTGTTGTGCTGGCTGACCAGCCGAGCGCTGCCGATATCAGCGCTTACCTCAATGTGCTGGGGCGTTTCGGTGAGTCGACCGGGTATCCGGCGACTGGCGTTTCAGTGATTCAGGCTGCGCAGATTGCCACTGCCGCCGACAAGGACATTCTGGTCATGTCCTCGGGCTCCGATCAGCCGTTGCTCAAGCAATGGGCCGATCGCTTGCCAACCTCTGATAATGGTCAGCAGCAGGGCTTCGAGCTTTCCGATCTGTCCTTCCGCCTGCGTGACTGGATGAGTCCGGACCCGGATGAAAACCAGCGCCGCGCCAAAGTCAAAATTGCCTTTTCCAGCGACGCACACAGCACCTTCCTGACCGGTTTTGAATCACCGTTGCACAAAGGCCGCAGCGTCGTGTTGATCTCTGCCGGTCAGCCCGGCGGGCTGACCGATGTGGCCAAGGCGTTGAGCAGCAGCGACAAGGTGCAGGGTAGTCTGGTAGTGGTGCATGGCGACTCGGTCGATGCGCTGGTTGCCGAACAAACCTATTTCGTCGGTGATCTTGGTCCGCTAAAGCGCTTGCAGTGGCTGATGTCGCGCAACGTGTTGTGGCTGTTGCTGGTCATGGCCATTGGCGTAGTCCTGGTCACCGGCGTTGCCTACCTGACCCTGCGTTCGCTTGCCAAGCGTCGTCTGGAGCATGAATAAGCCATGCCGGTCTTAACCATGAACCTGCGCCGTGCCGCAGGCTGGATAACCGGTCTGCTGGCGTCGGCAACCCTGACGCCTGCGCTGGCATCCGCCGCGTGCAACAGTCCGGCCTGGCCATTCTGGCAGGACTATGCAACGCGTTATGTGCAGCCGGACGGGCGCATGCTGGAATCCAGCCTGCAAGCCAACCACAGTACTTCGGAAGGCCAGTCCTACGGCATGTTGTTCGCCTTGGTCGCCAATGACCGCGAGCGCTTCGACAAGCTCTGGACGTGGACGGTCGCGAACATGATGGGCGCAGAGCCCAAGACCCGACTGCCGGGCTGGCTATGGGGGCAGGGCGCGGATGGCAGCTGGAAACTTCAGGATGCCAACTCAGCCTCGGATGCCGACCTGTGGATCATTTACGCGCTGCTGGAAGCCGCGCGCATCTGGCAGCACCCGGCGTATCGAAACGATGCGCTGGCGCTGCTCAAGACCGTCGAGTCGAGGCTTATCGTCAACCTGCCGGGGCTGGGCAAAATGCTCCTGCCCGGTCCTGAAGGTTTCGCGCAACCTGATCACTTGTGGCGTCTTAACCCCAGCTACCTGCCCATGCCGTTGTTACGACGGCTGAGCAAGGAAGTGCCCAACGGCCCGTGGCGGGAAGTCGCCGAGAACACCGCGAAGCTGATCGAGGCGTCGAGCCCGAAAGGCTTTATCGCTGACTGGGTAGGTTATCGCGGCACTTCGCCGAAAACCGGCCTGTTCGTGGTCGACCCGGCCACGGGCGAACTAGGCAGCTACGACGCAATTCGCGTCTACCTCTGGGCGGGCATGACGCCTGCCTCCGACCCGCTGGCTGCGCGCGTGCTGGCGCGTCTCGACGGGATGTCGAGCAGCACCGCTTCCAAAGGTGTGCCGCCGGAAAAAGTCCAGGTCATCGGTGGTACGAGCCAGGGCCGGGGACCGTTTGGGTATTCAGCCGCGCTGCTGCCGTACTTCCAGGCCAAGGGCCAGACCTGGCTGGTAGACCAGCAACAGCGCCGGGTTGAAAGCGGTGTCAGCAAGGCGCTCGCCCGCGATCCGAAAGACCGCACCGAACCCGCTTATTACAACCTTATGCTCAGCCTGTTTGCGTTGGGCTGGGTCGAAAAACGCTATCAGTTCCGTGAAGACGGAACCCTCACATTGTCCTGGGAGACGTCATGCCCGCGCGCCGCCATACGTTAGTCATCGGACTGGTTGCCGCTATCGCAGCCAGCGTCGCTCATGCTCAAGACAATGCTGTGGAGGCGCAGCTCATCGAGCAGGGCCAATACTGGCAGGCTCGCTCGAACGCCGCTCGCGCCACCGAGATCTGGCAGAAAGTACTGCAGATTGACCCCTATCAAGTACACGCCTTGTATGGCATGGGCTTGATCGGCGTCAGACAGAACACACCGCAACAGGCACAGACCTATCTGGCTCGGCTGAAGTCACTGTCGCCGTTGCCTTGGCAAGCCGTCCAACTGGAACAAGACATCGCCCTGAGCCAACCTCAGAATCAGGCGCTGCTCGATGAGGCCCGACGCCTCGCCGATGCCGGTGAGCGCGACAAGGCGACCGGAGTATTTCGCAAGCTGTTCAACGGCCGTTTGCCCGAAGGCAGCGTGGGGCGCGAGTATTACACCAACCTGGGCTTTAACAATGCAGACTGGCCCGAGGCGCGTAAAGGCTTTGAGCGCCTGATGCGGCAGAACCCGGACGACTCGATCCTTGCACTGTTTTTTGCCAAGCATCTGGCGCGTCGCGAAGACAGTCGCGCCGAAGGTATCGCCGCATTGGCGCGCTTGAGCACTCATCCGGACATCGCTGGTGACGCCGATCAGAGCTGGCGCATGGCGCTGGTCTGGACCGGACCGCCCACGGCGGCGCAGTTGCCGCTGTTCGACGCGTTTCTAAAGGTCCATCCCGATGATCAGGAAATTCGGGATCAGATGAACAAGGGGCGCAAGCAGACAGCGGACAGCCCAGCCTCCGGCTGGCAGCAGGATCCGCTGGTGGCGCGCGGGCTTAGAGCGCTGGAGAAGAATGATCATGCGGCAGCGGAGGAAGCGTTTGTCGCGCGACTGAAAATCAAGTCTGACGATGCCGATGCATTGGGCGGCCTGGGCGTGGTGCGTCAACAACAGAATCGACTGTCGGAAGCCGAGCAACTGCTGACCCGCGCCACTCGCCAGCCAGGCGGTGCACGTTGGAAAAGCGCGTTGGAGAGCGTGCAGCTGTGGGCCTCGTTGCAACAGGCTCGCGATCTTCAGGCCAGGGGGCAAACCGGCAAGGCTCAGGAATTGCTGTCTCAGGTCCAGCGGCAGAACCCCGACAGCGTCGATGTGCGTTTGACCCAGGCCGATCTGCAGGCCCAGGCCGGTCAACTCGACGCAGCACTGGCCGGCTACCGTCAGGTGCTGGCCACCCGTCGCGGTAACCCGCAAGCCGTGCGCGGCCTCATCAACGTGTTGGCGCAGAGCGGTCAGGCTGATGAAGCGTTGCGTATGCTCGACACCTTGTCGCCTGCCGAACAGGCAGCACTGGGCAACAGCGACCGCTTCAAGGCGCTGCGTTCCACCCAAGTGGCGCGGCTGGCCGAGCAGCGCGGTGATCTCCGCGCTGCCCAGGCTGCCTTGAAAGAGGCCGTGAAGAATGATCCGGACAATGTCTGGACCCGCTTCGACCTGGCGCGCCTGTACGTCAAGACCGATGAGGCGCCGAAGGCCCGCGCGCTGATCGACGAATTGCTCAAGGCCCAGCCCAACAATATCGATGCGCTTTACACCAGCGCATTGCTTTCAGTGGAAATGGGCCGTTGGCAGGACGCACAAGCAACTTTTGCGCGCATCCCTGTTGATCAGCGAACCCCGGACATGAGAGCGCTGGCCGACGATATCACCATGACGGTGCAGATCAATCTGGCCATCGGTATCGCCCGCCGCGGGCAGCGTCAGGAAGCGCTGGCACTGCTTGATCGTCTGCAACCGGTTGCCAGTAACAGTCCGGAGCGTCAACTCACGCTGGCCAGCGCTTACATTGATGCGGGCGAACCGGAGCGTGGCCGCGATATGGCTCGCGCCGCCATTGCCCAGGCGCCTGCGCCGTCGGCAGACCTGATGCTGCAATACGCCGGTCTGCTGCTGGCCGCGGGTGATGACGTGCAGGTCAATGCGATCCTGCGCAATGTGCAGGGCCAGCCGATGGGCGCATCTACCCGCAAGCGTTTCGATGACGTGCTTTATCGATACCGCATTCGCCAGGCCGATCTGCTGCGTGAAGGTGGCGACCTGGCAGGCGCCTACAACACGCTTGCCCCCGCGTTGGCACAGCGTCCGGACGACATTCAGGCAGTGTCTGCCTTCGCCCGGATGTACACCGCCAAGGGGGAACATGTCAGAGCGTTCGAACTGTACAAACCGTTATTGCAGCGCCAGCCCAATGATCCGCAAGTGCTGCTGGGCGCGGCCGATGCAGCGGTAAAGGCCCATGATTATTCATTCGCCGAAAAGGCGCTGGGCCAGCTTCGTACGCTGGAACGTAACGACCCGCAGACCCTGACCGAAGCTGCGCGAATCTATCAGAGCATGGGGCAGACCGCAGCCGCCACTGAGTTGCTGCGCAAAGCCGTGGCCATAGAACAGAGTGAAAAGCAGCGCGCGCTGGCGCAGGCTGGCCCATCCACCAACGCGGCAGCCAACCCGTTCGCGGCCTCGGGCTCCCGCAGCCTGTCTGCCGTGTCGGCGATTCCAGCCCCTGCCCAGGTGACACTCGGCGGTGGTGCGACGGCCGAAACCGTCGCGCCACGCGACACGGCTTATCTCGGTCAGGTGGTCTCACCACAACCGCTGCCGGTCAGGCCTACACAGAGCGTGCGTGATAATCCGTTTCTGGCAACCGTCGATCGCGATCAGGCCAGCAGCGCGCAGCAGGCGCTTAATCGCATTCTGGAGCGGCGCAGCGGCTTCGTCACCCAAGGGTTGACCGTGCGCAGCAACAACAGCGAATCCGGCCTGAGCAAACTCACCGTGGTCGAGACCCCGCTGGAGATCAATGTTCCGGCCGGTGACAACCGGATTGCCGTGCGCGTCACGCCGGTGTCGTTGAATGCCGGCAGCGTAAAGTCCGGTTCGGGTTCCCGCTTCGGCGGCGGCACCAACGGTGCTGCGGGTTCGCAAAGCGATAAGGGTGTCGGTCTGGCAGTGGCGTTCGAACGTCCCGAGGAAGGCCTCAAGGCTGACATCGGTACGACGCCGATGGGCTTCAAATACAGCACGGTCGTGGGGGGCGCGAGCGTCGACCGACCGCTGGGTGACAACCCTGATCTGCGTTACGGCCTCAACGTGTCGCGGCGCCCGGTCACTGACAGCGTGACCTCCTTTGCCGGTTCCACTGACGAGCGCAGCGGCCTCTCTTGGGGCGGCGTCACGGCCAACGGTGGGCGTGGTCAGATCAGCTACGACGATCAGACTATCGGCGGCTATGGCTACGGCTCCTGGCACAAGCTGGTTGGCACCAACGTAAAATCCAACACCCGCGGCGAAGTGGGCGGAGGCGTTTACTGGTACCTGCGCAATACCGAGGACAGCAAGCTGACCGCCGGCCTCAGCGTGATGGGCATGAGCTACGCCAACGACCAGAGTTACTTCACCTACGGCCACGGTGGCTATTTCAGCCCGCAAAGCTTCTTTGCCATTGGCCTGCCGGTGATGTGGTCGCAGCGCACCGAGCGCTTCAGCTATCAGATCAAGAGTTCGGTCGGAGTCCAGCACTTCAAGCAGGACGGCGCCGAGTTCTTCCCCGACGACAGCAACCTGCAAGCCGCTTCCGGCCAGCGCTACGCAGGGCAGAGCAAAACAGGGCTTGGCTACAACCTGAGCGCGGCGGGTGAGTACAAGCTCAATTCCAGGCTGTTTCTCGGGGCCAACCTGGGCCTGGACAACGCTCGGGACTATCGCCAGTTAGGCGGCGCTCTTTACCTGCGCTACATGTTCGAGGACATGACCGGCCCCATGGAACTGCCGGTCAGCCCTTACCGTTCACCTTATTCCAACTGATTTCTGGAGAATTCGATGCCTTCCGTTCTTGCCGGTATGACCCTTCTGGTCCTGGGAGAAAGCCACATGAGTCTGGCCGACCATCTGATGGAGCCGCTGCATGACAACCTGACCAGGCAAGGCGCCATCGTGCATTCGATTGGTGCCTGCGGGGCCAGTGCCGGTGACTGGCTGATCAGCAAGAAGGTCGATTGTGGCGCCGAGCAAACAGGCAACGGCAAGATTGTCATCAAGGGCCGCGACGCAACCACCACACCGATTGCCGAGCTGATCGCCGCTGACAAACCTGATCTGGTTGTCATCGTGATCGGCGACACCATGGCGTCCTACGACAAGCCTTCATTTCCCAAGGCCTGGGCGTGGCAGAGCGTGACCAGCCTGACCAAGGCCATCGCTGCTACCGGCACCAAGTGCGCCTGGGTCGGCCCGGCGTGGGGCAAGGTCGGTGGCATGTATCAGAAGAACGATGCACGCACCCAGTTGATGTCGCAGTTTCTGGCCAGCAACGTGGCACCGTGCACCTATATCGATTCGCTGAGTTTTTCCAGCCCTGGGCAATGGATCACCACTGACGGCCAGCATTTCACGGTCGCCGGTTATAAGTCCTGGGGAACTGCAATTGGCGATGCACTGGCCGGATTACCGGTCACCAGCGTCAGCGCAGCAGGGGCCAAACAATGATTACCGTGCGCCTGATGGCTGGCAGCGTTGCGGCCCTGTTGATCGGTTTTGACGCTTGTGCAGCCGATATCGCCCTGTATCCCACCGGGCCTGCGCAGGATTCGGCGTTCATTCGCTTCATCAATGCTGCCACTGCGCCGCTGCAGGTGATAGCCCGCGAAGGTCAGACGCCGTTGCAACTGGACATGACGAAGCCTGTCTCTCTGTTCTTCCCGGTGCAGGCCAGCAGCCCGGTAAAAGGCACGCTGATCAGCGGTGATAAAAAGCTGCCACTGGACATCAGTGTCGAGCCCGGCGAGTTCGCCACGGTCGTGGTCACTGCGCAGGCCGATGGCAGCCTCACGCCTGTCACCGTTCGTGAGCAGCCGGATGACTTCAATGGTTTGAAGGCTTCACTGGCGTTCTTCAGCCTTGATGCCGGCTGCAGCGAGGCAAGCCTGCGCCCGGCCGGTCGCAGCGGCGACCTGTTCAAGGCGGTCCCGACCGGCACGCTGCAGCGTCGCTCGATCAATCCGGTGAGCCTGTCCGTGCAACTGGTCTGCGCCAACGCCACTGTCGGCGCGCCACTGGATCTGGGCGAACTCAAGGCCGGCGAGCGCTACAGCGTATTGCTGGTACCGTCCGCCACAGGTCCGCGCCTGTTGTCGGCCACGGACTCATTGTCCAACTGATCAGGCTCTGTCGTCGTTATGGTATTCGCCTCGCTCGAGTTTCTGATGGTGTTCCTGCCCGCTTTTTTGCTGGCCTACGCATTGAGCCCTGCGGCCTGGCGTAACGTCACGCTGTTGATTGGCAGTTGGCTGTTCTACGGCTGGCTGAGCCCGTTGTTCCTGTCGCTACACATGGTCCTGACGCTGGTGGCCTGGGTCGGCGGCTTGCTGATAGATCGGGCACGGGAAGGCTCAAAGGGGCGAATTCGCCTATTGGCAGCGTTGATCGTCGTCAACGTCGTTGTGCTGTGCTGGTACAAATACGCCAATATCGTGGCTGGCACCTGGAGTGAGCTGATCACGTATTACGGAGCAATGCCTCTGGAATGGCAGCGGGTGGCGCTGCCAGCCGGGCTTTCGTTCATTGTGTTGCAGGCAATTTCCTATCTGGTGGATGTTCACCGGCATACCGTGCCGGTCGAGCGCAGTTTCATCAATTACGCCACGTACATCTCAATGTTCGGCCATTCGATTGCCGGCCCGATCATTCGCTATGACTGGGTGCGCCGCGAGCTGGTGCAGCGTCATTTCAACCGCCAGAACTTCGCCTTGGGCGCACGGCGGTTCATGATTGGCATGAGCATGAAAGTATTGGTGGCCGATACGTTGTCACCCCTGGTCGACGTAGCGTTTCATGTGCAGAACCCGTCGCTGGTGGATGCCTGGGTCGGCTGTCTGGCGTACTCGCTGCAACTGTTTTTCGATTTCGCCGGGTACAGCGCCATGGCCATCGGTCTGGGGCTGATGCTGGGCTTTCACTTCCCGGAAAACTTCAACCGCCCGTATTTGGCCAACAGCATTCAGGACTTCTGGCGACGCTGGCATTTGTCACTGTCCAGCTGGCTGCGCGATTACTTGTACATCGCGCTGGGCGGTAATCGTCACGGCGTCTGGAACACCTATCGCAACCTGTTCCTGACCATGGCGATTGCCGGTCTGTGGCACGGCGGCGACAGCTGGAATTACCTGCTGTGGGGGGCAGCGCATGGCGTGGCGTTGTGCGTTGATCGCGCCTGGTCGCGCTCAAGCCTGCCCGCCATTCCCAAGCCGCTGGCGCATCTGCTGACGCTGCTGTTCGTCTGCCTGGCCTGGACACTGTTCCGCGCTCCGGACTTCGCCACTGCGATGACGATGTATGCCGGGCAGTTCGGCCTGCACGGTCTGGGCCTTGGCGATACGCTGGCCGTGACCTTGCGTCCGGCGCACGGCATGGCGGCATTGCTGGGTGTGGCCTGTGTGCTCGCGCCGTTAGCGCAGGTGCGCTGCGAACAGCGCTTTGGTAAACACCTGGTGTTTGTCTGGGGAGCGGCGCTATGGCCGGTTGCCGGATTTCTATTGTCGTTCGCGCTGATTGCCAGCCGCGAGACGGTTCCGTTTCTGTACTTTCAGTTTTGAGGGCGGTGCCCATGACCAGTCCGTCGGCCGTACCGCCGCCCCCCGGCCAACTGGCCATGCGTGCCGGCAATGTGGCGGGTATTACGCTGGCAGTGTTCCTCGGCGTCGGCTTGCTGTCTTCCTGCATGCTGCTGCTTGGCGGCAAGGTCGAGCTGCTGCCGAAACCGCTTACCCTCGATGCCGCCCTGCACGGTGAAGTTACTCACAAGCTGGCCAAACAGCTGTCCGGAACATTTCTGGCACAGAAAGCCGCCAACATCGAGCGTGGCGCGAGTTGGCTGCTGTTCCATGACACCGGCCCGCGTGTCCGTGAGGGCTGCCCGGGCTGGCTGTTCCTGACCGACGAATTCAAGCTCAATCGTAATGCCCAGGCCAATGCGCAACGCAAGGCCCAAGCGGTGATCGACGTGCAGCGCAGCCTGAAAAAGCGCGGCATTGACCTGCTGGTCGCCATCGTACCGGACAAGAGCCGTATTGCCGCCACTCAACGCTGCGGGCTCTACCGGCCTGACGTGCTACAGGCCCGGGTTGCAAGTTGGACCACTGACCTGAACGCGGCCGGCGTCGACACACTCGACCTGAGTGCACCCCTGCAATCGCTGGGTGAAACAGCGTACCTGCGCACCGACACGCACTGGAGCGAAGCGGGTGCCAATACAGCTGCCAAGGCAATTGCGGTGCACGTTCAGCAGGCTGGCATCAAGGCAACTCCGCAGCGGCAGTTTCAGGTCAGCACTGCGCCGATGACCGAGCGCCCAGGCGATCTGGTGCGTCTGGCCGGGCTCGACTGGTTGCCGCTGGCGTTGCAGCCCCCCGCGCAAGACGTGGCTGCGACGCAGATCAGCGAGCTTGCCGACCAAGCGGCGGCGGGCGGCGATAACCTTGATGACCTGTTTGGCGACAGTAGCCTGCCGAATGTCGCCCTCATCGGCACCTCGTTCTCGCGCAATTCGGGTTTTGTGGGCTTTCTGCAAAAGGAACTGGGCGCCCCGATCGGCAACTTCGCCAAGGACGGCGGCGAGTTCTCAGGCGCTGCGAACGCCTATTTCGACAGCCCGGCATTCCGCCAGACACCGCCGAAACTGCTGATCTGGGAAATCCCCGAGAGGGACCTGCAGACGCCTTACACAGTGATCAGTTCGTGGCCGGAGCGCTGATAGCCAGCTCACTTCAAGCGCGGGTCTACATCAAACTCCAGCGCTCTTGCCGCTGCTACAACGGTCCTGAATTCAGGATGCTGGACATTGAGGAGGTAGTTGCATTCGCGCGGAATTATGACGCTGGGTACGGCCAGTGCCAGACTTTGACCCGATGCCAGCCAAGCGTCGCCGAACGAGGCGGTGGCGTGTGGTGCAGGTTCTTCGCGCCAGTCGTGTGGCAGAGTATCGGGGCGCGCATTGAGGATCAGCTCTTCGGCGATCTGCAGTTCAAGCATCGTGTAATGGCGGGCTACACTGGCGTTGTTAAGGTGCACCAGTATTTCCAACAACGCCAGCGATTCGCTGCCGGCGCAATAGATACAAGCAGTGCCCTTGCTGTTCCAGCGTCCGCCATAGAGTTTGGCGCCTTCGCCGTCGAACGCTTGCGCCAGCCATTTGCGCTTTACCAGACGATAGACTGCAATCACGCCACCACTCCATGCTCCAGCCGACCGATCAGGTCGAGCACTGCCTGGGCTTCAGCCGAGGTGGCAAGCATCTCCAGCGGCTTGCGATTGCCCAGCCCGTGGACAGGATTCGCCAGCCATTGGCGCGTGGCTTCGGTGTCATCTTCGAACAGATCCAGTGCTGCCTTGTAGACAGCTGCCAGACGAAACAGGCGATCACTTTCTTCGGCATTGAAACGCCGCACCTTGAGACGCCGCTGCAAGGTTGCCGGGGCGATGCCCAGATGTTCGGCGAGCGTCGAGCGGTTCAGGTCGGTGTAGTTCGCCAGGCGCTCGAATACTTCATAGGGCAAACCGCTGTGCAATGCGGTGTGCAGGCGGGTGCCACGTGCCGGGATGCCCAGGTGCTGCCAGAAATCGTCTTGCCGGGGCAGGGCTGGATGGTAGTCGCTGATGGGCAAAGACATGAGGCTCCTCGCTATTGAACGGTAAATCTATCGAGTGATTGCTATTAAAGCTATCACTTGATAGTAGGCCTGTTTGATCGGCAGCGGTAGTGATCTGCAGCAACAGATATCGACTTAAATTACAGAAACTTCAAAGATCGCCGATTTAGGCTATAGGTTTAGTTTGAATGTTACCGATCGAGCGTTATAGGCTCAGGCCAGTCGAGCGTGCAGTCGAACGTATATGTGTTGTCCGCCACCATCGGCCTGATTTTTCTGCAGTGAGAACCACACGATGTCCACGCTTGCGCTGTTGATATGTGACGACTCGAATATGGCGCGCAAGCAGCTGTTGCGTGCCTTGCCCGAAGACTGGGATGTGTCGGTCACCCTGGCTACCCAAGGCCAGGAAGGTATGGAGGCCATACGCAAAGGGCAGGGACAGGTCGTGCTGCTCGACCTGACCATGCCAGTGATGGACGGCTACCAGACGCTCGCGGCGATTCGCGCCGAGAACCTGGACGCCAAGGTGATTGTCGTGTCCGGCGACGTGCAGGACGAAGCGGTGCGCCGGGTCATGGAGCTGGGGGCGCTGGCGTTCCTGAAAAAACCTGCCGACCCGGACGAGCTCAAAAGCACGCTGGAGCGGCTCGGCCTGCTGGGCAAGCCTGCGGCTGCGCCGGTTGCGTTGCCCGCGCTGAACAACACCGGCGGGGTGATCAGCTTTCAGGATGCCTTCCGCGAGACCATCAACGTTGCCATGGGCCGTGCGGCAGCATTGCTGGCCAAGGTGTTGGGGGTGTTCGTACAGCTGCCGGTACCCAACGTGAACATGCTCGAAGTCGGCGAATTGCACATGGCACTGGCCGATGCGCACAGTGATCAGCGTTTGACGGCAGTGTGTCAGGGCTACATCGGTGGCGGTATTTCTGGTGAAGCGCTGCTGATTTTTCATGATTCGGATATTTCCGGCATCTCGCAACTGATGGGCGGCGATCACTCCGACAGTTCCGACATGGAGATGCTGCTCGACCTGTCTACCATCCTGATCGGTGCCTGCCTGAGCGGTATTGCCGAGCAGATCGACATCGCATTTTCGCAAGGCCACCCGCAGTTGCTGGGCGCTCAGGGCGGAATCGATGAGCTGATCCGCATCAATCAGCAACGCTGGAAAAAGACCCTGGCGGTCGAAATCAGTTACAGCGTGGAAGGCCACAATCTGCATTTCGATCTGCTGATGCTGTTCACCGAAGATTCGGTCGAGCTGCTTACCAAAAAACTCGCCTACATGATGAGCTGACCCATGAGCAACGCTATCGAAATCAACGAGCTTCATTGGTTGCTTGCCGTCACGCAGAACATTGACGTAGGCATTGTGGTGCTGGACCTGAATTATCGGGTAACGGTCTGGAACACCTTCATGGAAAATCGCTCTGGTGTGGTGCCCTACGTGGCCATCGACAAGACCTTTTTCGAGATTTTTCCCGAGGTCAACGCGAAGTGGTTCAGCAAGAAAATCGATAACGTCGTGACCCTCGGCACGCCCGCGTTCACCATTTGGGAGCAGCGGCCGTACCTGGTGCGCTTCAAGAATTACCAGCCGATCACCGGGCAGGAGGAGTTCATGTACCAGAACACCACACTGTTCCCGCTGCGTTCCACCACGGGCGCGATCAGCCATGTGTGCCTGGTGATTTACGACGTGACCGATGTGGCGGCCAACCGCAATCAATTGCTGACGGCCAACGACAAGCTGCAGAAACTGTCCGGCACCGCGCAAAAGTGATCGGCCTGGAGTCATGGCCATCCGGCAAAACCGCCCTGCGGGCTTGATCGTCCTCGTGCTA
This sequence comes from Pseudomonas syringae CC1557, assembly GCF_000452705.1. Classification (NCBI taxonomy): domain Bacteria; kingdom Pseudomonadati; phylum Pseudomonadota; class Gammaproteobacteria; order Pseudomonadales; family Pseudomonadaceae; genus Pseudomonas; species Pseudomonas syringae. The sequence goes on along the minus strand of NZ_CP007014.1, from coordinate 4,682,843 downwards.
GGATCGCGATTTTTCCGCTGACGCTCAGGGACATCATGCGATCTCAAGCCACCCTCACTGTTTTGCCTGTCGAGCGCCCGCTGGTCGGGCGCGTCAGCCCGCCGGGCTCCAAGTCGATCACCAACCGTGCTTTGCTGCTGGCGGGTCTGGCCAAAGGCACCAGTCGCCTGACCGGCGCGCTGAAGAGCGACGACACCCGCGTGATGTCCGAAGCCCTGCGTCTGATGGGCGTGCAGGTCGATGAGCCGGATGACAGCACCTTCGTTGTGACCAGCAGCGGTCACTGGCAGGCGCCACAGCAAGCGCTGTTCCTGGGGAATGCCGGGACCGCGACGCGTTTTCTGACGGCCGCGCTGGCCAATTTCGAAGGCAACTTCGTAGTCGATGGCGACGAGTACATGCGCAAGCGCCCGATCGGCCCGCTGGTCGATGCCTTGCAGCGCATGGGTGTGGACGTCAGTGCGCCGACGGGTTGCCCGCCGGTGGCGATCAAGGGCAAGGGTGGTCTGGAGGCAGGCCGCATCGAGATCGACGGCAACCTGTCCAGTCAGTACGTGTCGGCGCTGCTGATGGCCGGAGCCTGCGGCAAGGGGCCTGTCGAAGTGGCCCTGACCGGCAGCGAAATCGGCGCACGCGGTTACGTCGACCTGACCCTCGCAGCCATGCAGGCCTTCGGCGCAGAGGTTCAGGCTATCGGTGACTCAGCCTGGAAAGTATCGGCCACCGGCTATCGCGCGACCGATTTCCACATCGAGCCTGACGCTTCGGCAGCGACTTATCTGTGGGCCGCACAGGCTTTGACCGGGGGCACTATCGACCTCGGCGTGGCGAGTGACGCCTTCACCCAGCCGGATGCCCTGGCCAGCCAGATCATCGATAGCTTCCCGAACATGCCTGCCGTCATCGACGGCTCGCAAATGCAGGATGCGATTCCGACGCTGGCGGTGCTCGCTGCGTTCAATCGCCAGCCAGTACGCTTTGTCGGGATCGCCAATCTGCGGGTCAAGGAGTGCGACCGGATTTCGGCCCTGTCTCAAGGCCTGTGCGCTATCGCACCCGGTCTGGCAGTCGAGGAGGGCGATGACCTGGTGGTCAATGCCAACCCGGCGCTCGCAGGCACCACGGTCGATGCGTTGATCGACACCCACGCCGACCACCGTATCGCCATGTGCTTTGCGCTGGCGGGCCTGAAGATCAAAGGCATCCGCATCCAGGACCCCGATTGCGTCGGCAAGACCTATCCCGGTTACTGGGATGCACTGGCTTCGCTGGGTGTCAGTATTCAGCGCTGAAAGCCGTGGCAGTGGCCGTTTTTCAAATCCCGAAAAACGGCTGCATCATCCTCGCCAGCAGCCCATGAAAGCGCAGCTTTGATTCGGCGGCCAGCACGCAGATGCATTCCCGGTCCGGGTAGGCAATCGGCTGGTGCTGGATATGGCTGTCCAGATCGGCCACATCTCCCAGTCCGAATTCTCCCTGCACGTCGTGATAAGCACCCTTGAGAACCATGGTCATTTCGCCGCTTTCATGGCTGTGAACCGGCATGCTGACGCCCGGTGCGATTTTCAGCAAAATGAGGTTACCGTGCTCGATGCCTTTGGCGCGTACGCGCTGCACGCCGGGGATCAGGGTCTTCCATTTCAACTCGCTCAGGTGGCGGCCAAAATGCGCCTGCATGCAGGTCGGCAGCAGGTCCGGGTCCTGGTTGGCCGCAGGCATTGAATGCATTGACGGTTCAGCGTTCATGACCTGTTCATCCAGACGCGCCAGCATCGCCGAGCGACCTTTGAGCGGTACCACCGTACTGGTGTTGCGCTGCATCAATGCGCCGCCGATCTGCTCTGCCTGCCTGAGCCGCGCTCTGCATTCGGCGCAGCGCTCCAGATGCGCGGCGGTGACCAGAGAGATGACCTGCGACAGCGCCCCTGATGCATAGCTGATCAGCGTCGCGTCATCCGGATGATGCAATGGGCCCATCATGACTCCTCCATCCCTGAACGCAGCTTTTGAAAGGCCAGACGCAAGCACGACTTCACCGTGCCCAGCGGCATATTCAAGCGTTCGGAAATTTCCCGGTGGCTGAGCGCTTCGAAATAAGACATTCGCAACACTTTGGCCTGATCGGTGGGCAGGTTCTGGATGGCAGCGTTCAATTGATGTTCTTGTCGCTGGCTGTAATCGAGCGTTCTGTCGACCGGGGCCTCCAGACGCTCGAGTTGCTCTAGCGAATTTTGTACCTGCACCCAGCCACGATCCTTGCGCACGCTGTCGATGTACATATTGCGCGCTATACGGAACAGCCAGGTCCCCAGGCTGGCTTTGCTCGGGTCGAATGACTCGGCCTTGTGCCACAGTTTCAGCAGCACCTCCTGCACCAGCTCTTCAGCCTGCCCTTCGGGCACATTCAACCCCGTCAAATAACGCAGCAAACGCGGAGCGAAGTGATCGTAGATGCGCATGAAGCTGTCGCGGTCCCTCTTGCGGGCCACGGCGGCGACTTCTTCGATCCAAAGTCGGGTTATCGGCGAATCGCTGTGCGGGTTGGACAAGTGACAGAAGGTCCTGAGACTGGCAGTAATACTCATGATCCACCTTCTGATCACCATTGTCTGGTATTGGTTCGCGGGTCATAGATGTTACGAAGATGGAGAGGGGATGGATCACAGGATGCGATGAGTGGATCAACAGTCATTTTTCCGTGATGTTTCACATTGCACTGTGCTGGAAGCCTTGTAGGTCAGACTGACCCCCAGCCGCATCGACTCTCCATGCCGCAGCAGCTTCAATCCCGGATGGCCTGGCAAGTGATGGGCGTTGACCGGGTGGCTGACCGGCTCGAAACAGAAGAAATCCAGCCCCGGCGGGCAAAAGACCAGAAAGTAGTCGCTGTCGGTGGCCTGGCAATGCAGTTCATAGCCCAGGTCCGGTTGGCTGATGATGCTGCGGCCATCCCAGCCGGTGAAGCCATTGTCGAGGCGCGTGTCGGGCAAGGCGCGGCTGTGCTGGAAGTCCCATTCGGGGGGAAGGTCCTGCAAGGCGGTGGGCAATCCGCTTTCGTCGCACAGCCAGACCTGTGCGGCGTTGGTCTGTAGGCGCGTATGGGCTGTGCGAGGCAAATAAGGGTGCAAGCCCAGCCCATGCCAGGCGGCGCGATTGTCCAAGTGAGTAGTGGTCAGTTCGATGCTCAGTTGGCCGTCGTGCAGGGTGTAGCGCAGTTCAGCGCGATAGGCAAAGGGGATCAGACTGTCGAGTTGCAGGCAGACTTGCCGTGGCGTCTGCTCGACGACCGTCCAGGCTTGCTGCCAGGCACTGCCATGAATCGGCAGCGGGTCGTTGGCGCTGTTGGGTGTCAACGCCAGCCAGCCGTCTGGCGTGTCGAACCCGCCGTTGCCAATCCGGTTCGACCAGGGCGCCAGCGGGTAGCAGGCCAGTCGACGCGGCGTGCAGGCCGCCAGTGCATCGTCGTTGCTTGAACGCAGCAAGGGCTGGCCGCTTGCCAATACGCTCCAGTTGACGACACTGCCGCCGATTTCAGGGGCCACGCTGAGGCGGGTCACGCCATCTTCAAGGGTCAGAATGTTCACGGGCATGATGCAACACCTTGGTGGAGGTTTGAGGCGGCGGGGTGGCGCGGCGCCAGGTGAGCAGGACAATGCCACTGACGACGATCAGCCCGCCGATGACCTGGCCGCCGCTGAGCAACTGGTCCAGAATCAGCCAGCCAAACAACAGGCTCGCCACCGGTTCGATGTTCATCACCGGGGCATTGCGGCTGATGTCCAGACGCGCCATGCAGATGAACAGCAGCGAAAAGCCCAGCCCGTAAAGCAGCACCAGACTGGTCAGTGCGGTCCAGCCGACCTGACTCGTCGGCAGATCCACGCCGCCGGGCAACACGCCGCTGCTGCCTGCAACGGCGGCGACCACAAACACCACGGCCATGGTCAGCATGCTGCGTACGCTGCCGCGCATGCTCGACAGTTTGTTATCGGTAATCCACAGCGCAAACGCGAACACCACCGCGGCGGTAGACGCGTAAGCGATGCCCTCCAGCCATTGCGGCTCGCTGCTGCCCGGGTTTGACAAGCGCTGTGGCACGTCCAGCGCCAGCGTCAAGCCAAACAGAATCAGCCCCATCAGGCCTGCTGCACGCCGCGTAGGCCTGGTACCGCCCAGTGCCCAGCTCAGCAACGCCAGCAGAATCGGCGAGACATTGACCACCAGCAGCGCCAGGGCCACCGGAATGCGCGCCACCGCCGAGTAGATACAAAAACTCTGGGTTGCGATCAGCAACCCGAGCAGCAGTTGCCAGCGCCAGGTGCTGGCCGGCAGGCTAATTTTTTCACGTTGCCACAGCACCAGGCTGGTCAGGACCAGCAATGTCACGCCAGAGCGACAAAGGATGGCCAGCAGCAGGCCGGTGTCGTGGTCGAAAGCGATACGCGCTGCAATATGATTGCCGGCAAACGAGCAGGCCAGCAGCGCGAGGATCAGCACGGCAATGTGACGGGGAAACAGGGCAGGGGTGGGCATACGCAACCAGCCTCCTTGGCTGGACAACAGACGTTGCGCACCGGAGCCCTTTGCAGGGCTCCGGAGGTATGGCAGCGACAGGCTTCAGAGCACGACGCTCGGCAGCCACAGCGAGATGGCCGGAACGTAGGTCACCAGCATCAGCACCAGGAACAGGGCAATGTAGAAGGGCACCAGCGCTTTCACTGTGGCTTCGATGGTGACCTTACCCACTGCAGCACCCACGAACAGCACCGCGCCCACCGGCGGTGTGATCAGTCCGATCCCCAGATTGACCAGCATGATCATGCCGAAATGCACCGGGTCGATACCGACACCGACGATGACCGGCAGCAGAATCGGGGTCAGGATCAGAATCAGCGGCGCCATGTCCATCACAGTGCCCAGCAGCAGCAACATGACGTTGATGCACATCAGGATCACGTAACGGTTATCCGACAGGGTCAGGAACGCTGTCGTGATCTTCATCGGGATTTCCATCAGCGTCAGGATGTAACCGAAGCTGGCGGCGAAACCGATCAGGATCATCACGATGGAAATGGTGCGTGCCGCCCGGTGCATCAGCTTGGGCAGGTCGCGCCATTTGTAGTCGCGGTAGATGAACATGGTGACGAAGAACGCCCACAGTACGGCAATTGCGGCCGACTCGGTGGCGGTGAAGATACCCGACAGGATACCGCCGAGGATGATGACCATAGCCATCATGCCCCAAAGTGCTTCACCGGCAATTTTCAGCGCCTGACGCAACGGCACTACTTCGCCCTTGGGGTAGTTACGCTTGCGCGCGAAGATCATGCACAGGCCCATCATCACGGCGCTGAGCAGCAGGCCCGGCAGGATACCCGCCATGAACAGCGAAGCGATCGATACCGTGCCGCCTGCTGCCAGCGAGTACAACACCGAGTTGTGGCTGGGCGGCGTCAACAACGCTTGAACCGAGCCACTGACGGTGACCGCCGTCGAGAAGTCGCGAGGGTAGCCATTACGCTCCATTTCCGGGATCAGCACCGAGCCGACCGACGCGGTATCGGCCACTGACGAGCCCGAGATCGCGCCAAAGAACGTCGAGGCCACGATATTGACCAGTGACAGCCCGCCGCGCACGAAGCCCACCAGCACTGCGGCAAATGCAACCAGCCGCCGGGACATTCCGCCTTCGGCCATGATCGCCCCGGCGAGTACAAAGAACGGAATCGCCAGCAACGAGAATTTATTCACGCCGCCAGCAATCTGGATCATCAGCGCATCGGCTGGAATATCGATCCACCAGGCGCCGATCAAGGCTGAAAGGCCCAGCGCGTAAGCCACCGGCATGCCGATCAGGATCAGTGCGATGAAGCTGCCCAACAGTATAAAAGCGTCCATTTATGCGGCACCTTCGCTTTCTTCAATGACGTCGAAGCGCATCACTGCGCGATGACTCTGGTCACCCAGAAACAGCCGTTCCAGCACGAAAATCAGGGTCACGATGCCGCCGATGGGAATCGGCAGGTAAGAGATGCCCACGCGCAGAAACGGCAGCTCGCCGACGAACTGATTCCAGGTGGTGGCGCACAACTTGAAACCCTTGAAGATCATGAACAGGGCCACGATCGCCATCAAAACCTGCACCACCACGGCAGCAATGCGGCGTACCTGCTGTGGCATGCGGTCCACGGCCATCGAGACGGCCATGTGCGCGCCGGCACGGTAGCTGGCTGCTGCGCCGAAGAAGGTGAACACCACCATCAGCAGAATGGCGGTGGGTTCCGGCCAACTGGAACCACTGCCGAGGATGTAGCGGGCAAAGATGCCCCAGGGAATGATCAGTGTCATGATCAGTACCGACAGACCCGCAATGCCGATACAGACGCGATAGATCGTGTCGTTGATGCGCAACAGATTACTTTTCATAGAGGCTCACCACAGCGGCGGCGAACGAGCGCGTGCTCGTTCCCGCAGCTTGATCGGACAGGCTTATTGGGCCGTTTGGGCGTTATTCGCAGCCAGGGCCGGATTGGTCTGGACCGCTTCGATGCGGCTGATCAGATCCTTGTAGGGGGCGCCGAATTTGTCGCGTACCGGCTGGGTCGCGTCATAGAAGGCTTTCTTCTGCTCCGGCGTCAGGGTAATGAACTCCACGCCTGCGGCCTTGAGTTTGGTCTCGGCGTCGGCTGACGACTTGTCCCACAACACGCGCTCTTCCATCTGCGCTTCACGCGCGAGCTTCTTCACCAGTACCTGTTGGTCTGGGTTGAGCTTGTCCCACGTGGTTTTCGACATCACGATCGGCTCGGGCAGGATCAAGTGTTCGGTAATGGTGAAGAACTTCGCGTTCTGGTAATGGTTGTGCTGGAAATAAGTGGGCGGGTTGTTTTCGGCACCGTCAATCACCCCGGTCTGCAGGGCACTGAATATCTCGCCAGTGGCCATGGCGATGCCGTTGCCGCCCATGTCATTGATAGTTTCGATGAACACCGGGTTGCCCTGAACGCGGATCTTCATGCCTTTGAGGTCGGAAATCTGGCGTACCGGTTTCTTCGTGTACAGGTTGCGGGTGCCGCCATCCATCCAGGCCAGGGCGACCATGTTGAATTGCGAATTAGTGATCTTGTCGAGAATTTCCTGACCGATCTCGCCGTCGATGATCGTGCGCATGTGCGCCTGATCACGGAACACGAACGGCAGATTGAAGACGTTGACGTCTGGCACGACCGGGCCAACGATGCCGAGGCTGACGCGGGTCATCTGCACGGCGCCACTCTGGACTTGCTCGACGACCTCCTTCTCGGAGCCGAGTACGCCGCCCGCGTACATCTTGAAGCTGATCTCGCCTTTGGATTGCTCTTCGAGTTTCTTGCCCATGTTCTGTTCGGCCACAACTGGCGCGTAGCCTACCGGGTGGACCTCGGCGAACTTGATCTTGACCTCTGCCTGGGCCATGCCCGACATGCAGAAGGCCAGCGGAAGTGCTGCGATGAGGAGCTTGCGTTTGAAATCCATGGATATCTCCGATGTTGTTATTTTTGGTCGAGCGATGGGATTTTCGGAAGGCGCAATCAGCCTTTGAACGTGGCTTCCTCCAGCCCTTTGACGCCAGGTTGCAACGCGAATACACCACCGGCGAGTGGCTGGTCGCTGAGGTCGCCGCCGGGGCGAATGGAGGTCACGAACAGGGTGTCCAGGTTCGGGCCGCCAAACGCACACATGGCAGGTTTTTTCACTGGCACGGCCAGTGAACGGTCGAGTTTGCCCTTGGGCGTGAAGCGATGGATCAGGCCGGCGTCGTTGCCGCAGATCCAGTAACAGCCGTCGGCGTCGATTGCCGCGCCGTCGGGGCGGCCCAGGTGATGGTTCATGTCCACGAACAAACGACGGCTGTGTGGCGTGCCGCTGCCAGTGTCGTAATCGAAGGCCCATATTTTTTGCACGTTGGGGTGTGAGTCAGACAGGTACATCGTGTTGCCATCTGGGCTGAAAGCCAGACCGTTGGGGACAATCAAGTCCTGGAGCAGCGGATCCAGGGTCTTCTGGCCAGCGCTGTAGCGGTACATCGCACCAACCACCGCACCTGCCGCCATGTCCATCAACATGGTGCCGGCCCAGAAACGGCCTTGCCGGTCGCACCGACCATCGTTGAAGCGCATACCTGTGCGGGCGTGCTCAACGCAGACCAACAGCGTGCTGATCAGATTGCCGTCTTCGCAGGGTTGCAGATGAAATATCCCGCTTTCCATCCCGGCTATCCAGCCGCCGCGGCGGTCGGCGGCAATGCAGGCGAGCATCTGTGGCGCTTTCCAGCTGCGCGTTGTGTTATCGGCGCACGTCCAGCGATACAGGCGGCCTGCCGGGATATCCACCCAATACAGTGCCTGGTCGCGAACGCTCCAGACCGGGCTTTCCCCCGTGGCATTTTGTGCATCGACGATCAGTTCGGCATCCATGACGATTCGTGTCTCCGGATTTCTGAAAGGAAGCAGCGATGTTTATTGGTCGCCAAACGGCCCCGAGGCCACGAAGGCACCACCCTGATAGACCATCGCCGGATCGTCGGCTGCCGGTAGCGGCTGCGCGTCGACCTTGGCACGGAACTGTTCCGAGCTGTCTTTGGGCACGTAGTCCAGTTTGCTGGCGAAGCGGTTGTCCCACCACACCGTCTTGTTGTCCGACACGCCGTAAACCACGGTATGGCCCACATCCGGCGCATACAGGGAGCGCTCGATGAGTTGGGTCAGATCGCCAAAGCTCAGCCAGGTGCTCATCATTCGGCGGTTCTGAGGTTCAGGGAAGGACGAGCCAATACGGATGCTGACGGTTTCGATGCCGTAGCGATCAAAGTAGAAGCTTGCCATGTCTTCGCCGTAGGACTTGGACAGGCCGTAGTAACTGTCCGGGCGGCGGGGGGAGTGCGCGTCGATGGTTTCGTTCTGCTTGTAGAAACCGATCACATGATTGGAGCTGGCGAAGACCACGCGTTTCACGCCATGCCGACGAGCCGCCTCATAGATGTGGAACACGCCGCAGATATTGGCTCCGAGGATTTCCTCGAACGGGCGCTCGACCGACACCCCACCGAAATGCAGAATCGCGTCCACGCCTTCTATCAGGCGGTGTACCGCATGCTTGTCGGCCAGATCGCAGACCTGAACTTCTTCACTGTCGTCGATGGCAGGCGCCATCTCGGCGATGTCGGAAAGTCGCAGGACCTTCGCGTAAGGGCGCAGGGTCTCGCGCAATACTTTGCCCAGGCCACCTGCCGCACCTGTCAGCAGGAGGCGATTGAACGGAGTTTGGGTGGTATGAGCCGATGCCATGAGAAAAGTCCTGATTGTTATTTTTGTCATCTGTTGTCGTATGACTTGCCGAATTATCGACACCGCATGCGCTGATTGTCAACGCGGCCAAGGTATAAATCGGGCCTTTATAGATCGCGTGACACAGCCGGTTACAAAGGCAAAGTCTGCGTTGATCGCCAGACTTCGCCACAGGGTTTCAGAGCAGAGAAATCGGATAGCTGACGAATACGCGATTCTCATCGAACTCGTTCGCACTGAAATCGCGACGCAGCGTTGAGTTACGCCATTTGACGTTCAGGTTCTTGAATGCGCCACTCTGCACGGTGTAGGCCAGTTCGGATTCGCGCCCCCATTCCTTGCCGTCTGTGATGGTGCCGGTGTGCACGTTATCGCCGCTGATATAGCGGTTCATCAGGGTCAGACCGGGTACTCCAAGCACCGCGAAGTTGTAGTCGTGGCGCAGCTGCCAGGACTTCTCTTTGGCGTTGTCGTAGCTGGAGTTGTAACTGTCGTTGGCCAGCGTACCGCCGCTGGTGCCGTTGACGCGCATCCACGCCGTATCGCCAGTCAGCTTCTGCAGCCCGACATAGAACGTACTGCCGCCATAACGGGCCGAGAGCAGTGCATAGGCGGTCTTGTTGTCCAGATCGCCCGCGAGTTTGTTGCCGTCTTCCTTGCCGGTAAAGAAACCGAGGTTGGCGCCCAGCGTCCAGTCGCCTATCGGCTGGCTGTGCAGCAAATTGAAGAACTGCTGCTGGTAGATATCCTGCAACTCCGAGTACCAGACGCCCACCTGAGTGCGCTTTTCATTGAACACGTATTCACCACCGCCGAAATTGAAGCGGTCCGACGTAAACGCCCCTCGTCCGTTCAGCGACATGTCTTCCATGCTGGCATCGTTGCGCGGGCTGTTGCCACGGAACTGCCCGCCGTACAGCGTCAGGCCGTCGATCTCTTTAGACGTCACCTGACCACCGCGGAAGGTCTGCGGCAGCGAGCGACCGTCATCGGATCTCAGGATCGGCAGCACCGGCATCCATTCGCCGACTTTCAGCTCGGTTTTGGAAATCCGCGCCTTGCCTGCCACGCCCAGACGCCCGAAATCATCGGCCGGACGCCCGTCGTCATGGATGGGCAGCAACTGCGTGCCGCCGGTACCTTTGCCGCCATCGAGCTTGACCGAGTACAGGCCCAGCACATCGACCCCGAAACCCACCACGCCCTGAGTGAATCCGGACTTGGCATCCAGAATGAAGCTTTGCGTCCACTCTTCGGCCTTGTTCTGCGGCGCCGCGCTGTTCGGGAACGCCGGGTTGGTAAAGTTGCGGTTGAAGTACGCGTTACGCAGGGTGAGCGTGGCCTTGGTGTCGTCCACGAAGCCTTCGGCCATACCAAGCATCGGGAAAACCAGCGTCATGCCGCCAACACCCAGCAGCATGCGTGAACGGGTAATTTGAGATTTCATTATTGTTGTGCTCCCTTGTTTATTGAAACTGTCCCCTTTTCTGGCCGTGCACGCGCAGCAGCCGACACCTTCGAGGATTGCGTGATGCCCGTCGACAGGCAGGGCCTCGACCGACAGACGGCCGAGTACCGCTCGCCGAATGTCAGCGAATGCTATGAATCAGGAAGGGTGTCGAGTGCTGCAAGGCAGGCAGCGAGGGCGAAGCTTCAATAAACGATAGAGCAAGCGAGCAGGCGCAAGTCTTCATGTGAACGTACCCCGATGTTGTTTTTATTGTTGGCGTTATAGGTTGTCGTACAACCGCCGTGATTATTTACAGCCTGGCCGTTCTTTGTCAACGAGGGTTAGTGGAGCTTTACCGATTCACCTGGTTTTTGCGCTTCAAAACCGGGGGTAAATAAATGCGAGTGAACGCTGTGGACGCCCCGGCAGTCCACCCGGTAACCCCATTGTTTGATTGGAGCTGCTACATGAATCGGTTTACCCAAAAAGTCGTTGTCGTCACAGGCGCAGGTTCCGGGATCGGCGAAGCAACCGCCAAGCGTTTCGCTCAAGAAGGCGCGAGCGTGGTATTGGTTGGCCGCAATCGCGAGAAACTTGCCAAAGTGGCCGCACAGCTGGAGGGCGAAGAACACTTGATCAGGGCCACCGACGTCGCCGATCTGACTGATGTGGAAGCGCTGTTCAAGGAAGTGGCCGAACGCTTTGGCCGCCTTGATGTGTTGGTCAACAACGCCGGTGTCGCGACGTCTGGCAAAGTCACCGAGCTGGGCGTGGACGACTGGAAGGCGCTGATGTCAGTGGACCTGGACGGCGTATTCTATTGCACCCGCACGGCCATGCCGGCGCTGATCGCCAGCAAGGGCAATATCATCAATGTGTCGTCGGTGTCCGGCCTGGGCGGGGACTGGGGTATGAGCTTTTACAACGCGGCCAAGGGCGCAATCACCAACTTCACCCGCGCGCTGGCCATGGACCATGGCGTGGACGGCGTCCGTATCAATGCCGTCTGTCCGTCACTGACCCGCAGCGAGCTTACCGAAGACATGCTGGGTGATGACGCGCTGATGGCCAAGTTCAAGGAGCGCATCCCGCTGGGACGTCCGGGCGAAGCCGAAGATGTGGGCGACGTCATCGCCTTTTTGGCCAGTGACGATGCGCGCTTCGTGACGGGTGTGAATCTGCCGGTGGATGGCGGGTTGTCTGCATCCAATGGGCAGCCGCCGCAGGCTTGATTGTCATGGCGGGGACGCTGATGCCTGCGCAGAGGCTGTCCCGGGTTTATCGCAGCTTGCGTGATGCTCAAGAACGAGATGTTCCGGTCATTTTCTGTTGGCAGGTAAGCTCAAGTTCGATGAGATTGCCGTTGCTGACTATGTCGAACGCCCTGTTACGCTTGGCTATCGCCGGGGCAAGCCTGTATCAACTGGTTTTGTGGGACTCTGAAACGATCAAGCCCGGTAAAAACCGGGCTTGAAGGTGATGACTGACGATCAGATCCTGAAGCGGCTGACCAGTGTCTGCAAATGACCACCGAGGCGTGCCAGTTCGACGCTGGAGGCGGCTGTTTCTTCGCTGGCTGACGCGGTTTGCTCGGACACATCGCGCACGTTGACGATGCTGCGACTGATTTCTTCGGCGACCGCACTCTGCTGCTCGGCAGCCGCAGCGATCTGCTGATTCATGGCCTGAATACTGGAAACGGTCTGGGTAATGCTGCCCAGCGATGTACCAGCCTTGCGGCTCAGTTGCACGCTGCTGACCGTCAGCTCGCGGCTGTTGAGCATGATGCTGGACACTTGGCGGGTTCCGCTTTGCAGGGCCGCAACCAGGGTTTCGATCTCGACGGTCGACTGCTGCGTACGCTGAGCCAGGCCGCGGACTTCATCGGCAACCACGGCAAAACCACGTCCCGCTTCACCGGCCCGCGCTGCTCGGCCACCGCCTTGATCACGTCCATAACCTTGCCGATCTTGTCGCTTTCCTGCTCCAGGTGATTCATCGCGTCGGCCGAACGACCCACTTCTGTGGCCAGGCGCTCGATCTGGGCGATAGCCTCTCCCACTACCTTGTCGCCATCGCGTGCTTCGCGATCAGCGTTGGACGCAGCGTGCGAGGCTTGCTCGGCGTTGCGCGCGACTTCTGCCACAGTGGCCGACATCTCGTGCATGGCCGTGGCCACCTGATCGGTCTCCACCTTCTGGCTGTTGACGCCTGCGCTGGTCTGCTCGGTAACGGCCGACAACTCTTCGGCGGCGCTGGCGATTTGCACGACGCTGTCGCGAATCCCGCCGATCAATTCACGCAACGTGCTGCCCATGCGCTGAATGCCTTGCTGCAGCACGCCCAGCTCGTCGCTACGTGTTACCGCCGTGGTCTGGGTCAGATCACCGGATGCGATACGGTCGACCACGGCCATGGTTTCTTTCAGCGGACGGGTGATCTGCCGGGTGATGATCACTGCTGCGATAACGCCGAGGATCATGGCCAGCAGCGTACAGATGATTTGTGTGGTACGGGCCTGTGCGCTTTCCTGATCGCGACGATCCAGTTGCAGTTGATACATGGCCTCGCTGATCTTGACGATGTCCTGCCCTTGGGTGGTCATTTCCATACGTGCTTGGGCAATGTTGGCGTTGGCTACCTTGAAGTTCTGCAGGGTTGCACGGTATGCCTGCAGCGAGGTTTCCAGCTGCTTCAGCTGATCAGCCTGAATGCCGCTGAAAGTTGCCTTGAGCTTGTCCAGATCCTTGACGGCCGCATCCAGTTTCGAGACGGCTGCCTGCTCTGTTTCCGGCGTGACATTGGTGGTGTAGCCACGGACTTCGTAGCGCGCAAGCCTCAAGTCATCCTTGGCATCGGTAACGATCTGATACTGATCGAATCGATTGGCATCGGCAGGGTCCATGTTCTTCACTTCAGTTTGAAGCTGGTCAAACACCGCCAGGCTTTTCACTGCATGTGTGGTCAGCTCGTCACGCGCAAGCGTGCTGGCCTTGTAGCCGCTGCGCATGTTGTTCAATGATTGCTGATAGTCAGCGATCACTGCAGCCAGTTGCTCAAGCATTTTCACGTTCTCGGGGCTCTTGAACGAGCTGAGAAGCTTTTGCTGATAGTTCTTGAAACCATCCAGCGAGACCTGCACGGTCTCTGCGACCTTCTCGTCGCCATCCGCGACCATGTATTGCAGGCGCGTCACCCGCAATTTGGTCAACTGTGCATTGAGCGAGGTAATGTCGCTCATCCAGTTGCTGCGTTTGATCAGCCCGCTCATGCTGGTCCAGCCAGTAAGCGCAAGAATGGCGGTGAATACCAGTACCAGACCAAAGCCGATGGCCAGCTTCATATTGACGCTGATGTTTGCAAACCAGCTATTCATAACATTCTCCGGGACAGCCATTTAATAGGTAAAGCAATTGACAGGCATGGCGTTAACGCCATTGTCAGGGCAAGGGGTACAGACGCTATCGGCTGCCACTCACCAAGCTGAAATAAAAAAGCGAGAATTTTGTGAAAAAGCTGAAACGCTTCAGCCAGTCTGGCGTTCCCCGCTGGCCACGGCTATAAAGAAGCGGCCATGAGCATTTAACAGGGCGTTGTTTCATTCGAAATCACGCCGGATTGCCGTCGATACGATGCAATGAAAACCTGATCTCACTGTAGGGTCGTTGCTGATAAGGAATGGCGTTCTTGTTGTGCAAGTTGCTTTGGCATTTGGTTTCCCATTCCTATTGAGATGTTTCGTAATGACCTTGAAGTTTCGGCATAAAATTCTTCTGGCTGCGTCCGGTGTTGTGGTGTTGGCGTTTGCTCTGTTCACGCTCTATAACGATTATCTGCAACGCACGACCATCACCCAGAACCTGGAGTCTTCTGTCGCGCAAGCGGGCCAGTTGACGGCGAGCAGCGTGCAGAACTGGCTGAGCGGGCGCATTCTGGTGCTGGAAAACCTGACTCAGGATGTGGCTTATCAGGGTGTCAACTCAGACCTTGGCGGCCTGGTGTCGCAATCCTCGCTGGTTTCTACCTTCCAGTTCACCTACGTCGGCGACAGCAAAGGCGCGTTCACCCAGCGGCCAGACGTGGCTATGCCAGCAGGCTATGACCCGCGTCAGCGCCCCTGGTACAAATCGACGGTCGACGCCGGCAAAACCATTCTGAGTGCGCCTTATCTGGCGTCCGTCGGCGGCCTGGTGGTGACCATCGCCAGCCCGGTCAAGACCAACGGCCAGGTGTCCGGTGTGGTAGGCGGTGACCTGAGTCTCGACACATTGGTCAAGATCATCAACTCGGTCGAGTTCGGCGGGCTTGGCTACGCCTTCCTGGTCAGTGGCGACGGGCAGATCATCGTCAGCCCTGACAAGGATCAAGTCATGAAAAACCTGAAGGATATCTATCCTGGGCAGACCCTCAGCCTGGACTCGCGTCTGCGTGAAGTCACGCTCAATGGTCAGCAACGGCTACTGTCGTTCACTCCGATCACCGGGCTGCCCTCGGCTGACTGGCACATTGGTTTGTCGATCGACAAAGACAAGGCTTATGCGCCCTTGAGCCAGTTCCGCAGCTCGGCGATCGTGGCCGTGCTGATCGCAGTGGCAGTGATTGCCTTGCTGTTGAGCTTGCTGATTCGCGCGTTGATGCGGCCGCTGACCGACATGGGCCGGGCAATGCAGGACATCGCTCAGGGCGAAGGTGACCTGACTCGTCGTCTGAGCATTCAGGGCAAGGACGAGTTCGCTGAACTGGGTGGCTCGTTCAATCAATTCGTAGAGCGCGTGCACGCGTCCATCGCCGAGGTTTCATCTGCCACGTTGCAGGTGCATGACCTGTCGCAGCGTGTCGTGAACTCCTCCAATTCCTCGATCGTCGGCTTCGATGAGCAGAGCGCACGCACCAACAGCGTGGCGGCAGCCATCAACGAACTGGGGGCTGCGACGCAGGAGATAGCGCGCAATGCGTCCGATGCCTCGATCCAGGCCAGCGAAGCCCGAACTCAGGCAGAAGACGGTCAGGTCGTGGTCGAAAAAACCATTCGCGCCATGAGTGAACTCTCGGCCAAGATCAGTGATTCATGCACGCAAGTCGAACAGCTCAATGCCAGCACCGATAACATCGGACATATTCTGGATGTTATCAAAAGCATTTCCCAGCAGACCAACCTGTTGGCGCTCAACGCAGCCATCGAGGCGGCACGTGCTGGTGAAGCCGGGCGTGGTTTTGCCGTGGTGGCCGACGAAGTACGCAACCTGGCTCACCGTACTCAAGTGTCGGCCGATGAGATTTACCAGATGATCGGAGGCCTGCAGACAGGCTCTCAACACGCTGTGCTCAACATGAACCAAAGCCAGGCCTCCAGTCAGGAAAGTGTCGAAGTTGCCAATCAGGCAGGCAGCCGTTTGCGCGACGTAACGCGCCGCATTGGTGAAATCGATGGCATGAACCAATCTGTCGCCGCCGCTACCGAAGAGCAGACGGCTGTTGTCGAAACGCTCAACATCGACATCAACCAGATCAACACGCTTAATCAGCAAGGCGTGGCCAACCTGAATGAAACACTCAAGGACTGCGCTGCGCTTTCACAACAGGCCGGGCGTTTGAAGCAACTGGTGGAGAGCTTCAAGATTTGACCGTACATCCAGTGACAGAGACCGGATCAATTGAAATGTGATCCGGTGCTTAACGGCAGTGCCCTGTAATCGATTGAATCTCCTGCATCATAAAAAAGCCTGCTCGACGGCAGGCTTTCTGTCAGAGATCCTTTTTGACCTCTTTATCAATGTGCTTATCCTCTTTGTGACGCTCTTTGTCGTCATGCTTCGCGCCTTTGTCGACCTCATTTGCGTCGTGCTTAACACCCTTGTCCACTTCCTTGGCGTCGTGATCAACACCTTTGTCCAACTCACGATTATCGTGCCGGATGCCTTTCTCCAGCTCGCTCTCTGCGAACGCGGCGGGAACCAGGGTGCCCGTCAGGAAGAGGGCGGCCGTCATCGAAAGTACGAGTTTGCGCATGCGTTGCTCCTTTATGAGAAATGCTGGCCCTTCGTGAGCCATCATTTTCGAGCATAGCTGAGGCATGCAAGGTGGAAAGGCCGCTCGTCAAAATTTGGGAGGGGTAGCCAAGAGTCTTTGTTAGCCAGAAAGCGATGGCTGAAAAACAATGCAGCCATGCGGGTGGTACCAGCGAGGAATGTCCAGATCTGCTTGTTTATGGATTTGTGACATGAGAAGACGAGCGCAGAACGAAAACGCCCGGCGCTGGGCCGGGCTGATTTATTTCTGCTGAGGCTGAAGTTATGTGGATGGAGGCGGTTGTTCAGCGTTTTTCTGGTATGCCTGTTCACTTCGTCCCATCTGGAAGGAGGCGACCATGTTCGATGTGAGCATCACATTAAATCCGGCTATGCCAATGACGATTGCCAGCACGGTTGAGACGGCGGTTACAATCATCGTCGTCTTCATCGAGCCAATGCTGGACTGTATCTCACCGTGATTGGTGGATATTTGATTGAGGGTGGCTTCCATCCTTTTATCGCGTTCCGCCTGTACAGCTACGAAAGCATCAATTTTCGTTGACACAGCGTCTACCCAAGCATCCATCTTCGTTTCGATGGTCTCAAGCTTTGCATTGAATTCTTCGCGAGTGATGTCGTTCATGGGATGAGTATTGGCCACGTGGACCGCTCTGTCGTCCTACTGCCGGGAAAAGATTGTCTAAAGGTCCGCAATTTTAGCCTCGCGCGCATCCATGTCCCGCAGTAGCAGTGTCAAAGAGATTTTATCTTGCACCGTTCGTCTCCATGATCTCGGAAAGCTCCCGAAGTATCTCCATTTGCTCATCCGTCCCTTTGAACACATCAACCGCCTTCTGCCTCGTGTCTAAAGGCAAATCGGCATCTTCAGCTAACGCAAGGGATAGATTCAGAAGTGCAGAGGTGTTGATGAGCCAGTGACCAGGGAAAAGTGTTCACCAGCTACCGTAGGGAATTCCATATTTCTCGATGTAGCGCTTCGATTTCTCTGACTGTGGGTAGTAGTGCCCGTCTGATTTTCCAAGATGCGGTCCCAGAGGCTCAACTTCGCCTTGAGAACGGGCGACTTTTATTGGGCGGCGGCACTCGTCTCGTACCCAGACTTGGACGCCCCCACCTGGAGTCAGGCCCAAATACATCGATGCCATAAAGCGAGCGGACTGCTCCGGTGTTTCCGAGCAACGTCTCTCTGTAGAGGCGCGCATGAGCTGTCGCGCCTCGTCTGGAATATCGACCCATGCCCTGTAGGTTTGTGGTTCCACTACTGATTGCCAGCGAACGAAAATGCGTTTTGGCAGATCAGCCCCCACGACCGGCTTGCCACTGCCGCCTATAGCACTCCAACCTCTCGCAGCTTCGCTTCCCATTCCTGGATCTCCGCTACCAATAGCACCGCCGCCGGTTCGGTTGAATATCTTTCCCTCCGTATCAACTACGGTGCTGTACTCAACCTCTCCCTGCATGTAGCTAGGCGCAATAAATCCAAGTTCCCACCTTTGACTTTTCGGGTCGGTTTTTCCGAATAACGGGTCTGCAGCCTGACAGCCTGTGGTCAGCAGGGCGCTTAGTAGGACCATAAGTACTTTCATTACTAAAGCGTCCAGTCAGGTGAGTGGGGATGTTGCACGCGCATGGCATCTGCTGTGGGAGCATTGATGTAAACGACCTTCAGCCCGCTGCCATCTCTTTTGCCAAGCGGGTGATTCCAATTAGCCGAGGTATGGATGTACTTCAATTTGAGCAACTGCTCCTCAGCAGGCGTTGTACTGTAGCATCCCTTAACAAACCGATCACAGATGGCTTGGAGATCAGTTGGAATCAGGTAGGCAGGATCATGCTCGTCGATGTCGTTGAAATGCACACCTTTTTCTTTGGCCAGTTCATACATGACTCGTAGGTAAACTCTCGACAATTTGCCGCTTATCGTTCGCTTGAGTTGTAGTCCTGCATATACGCGCTTTTGGCCTGGACTGAGCCGCTCGTCATGCGCTTTCGGTAGAGGAAACGCAGTGGGTGTAACAATCTCGAGAAGTTCTGAAGGCCAGCCTCTAGCTATCCATTGGCTTTTTGCTCGTGCCGCGTCTCGGTAGATCGACGTGGTAGTGACGTCACTGTTGAACGAGATATCAAGCGCTTGCATCGGACTAACCAGTACACACTCCAATGACTCTTCAAGGTAGCCACCACCAATATCCGAATGTACTCCGGGGAGGGTAATTTCTGGATGAGCAGGCTTGACTCGACTCAGGGCAAAGTTTGCTCGACATTCATCACGAGCAACCAAATGGACAACATCAGTGAAATACTTGCGGTCGAGGTAAAGCTTTATACCGGGAGCAATGGCGCTTTTCACGTTGCCCATGTTGGCAAATCCAGCGATGGATGGCACGGTATCGAACAGGCCAATAAAGCCCATGATGATTTCACTATTGTATTGGCCAGTAAAACTCGAGCTAAACCCCTTAGGGTTGCTACGCAAAACATCTCCCAATGGCCCTTGCTTGCAACGAACGACCTCATTCGCAAAGTGCCGCGCCGCAGCTGCGCCCCGACTAAAACCAAAAGTGTCGAAGGTTAGCGTGGTGATTTCGCATTCAGGGATGTCTTGAAGGGCGTCACTGATACGCTGCTTTATCATACTGAATGACTGCTGAACCCGGTCAGCGACGCCCGTCCCTCCGCGACCGGTACCCGATCCGACCAGGCTATCTTTTTCATTAGTCTTGGTGCCGATACCCTCGACGTAGATCTTCAGCCAAATGCTCTTCTGAGCGCCTTCACCTTCCGCCCCTTGGGATTCATAGTAACGATCAAATAGCTTGGCCACATTGCTCGCATCATTGCCGTAACTACTATCTGGGTCGGCCATGAATGGCGCACAACTTTTGTCGATATCTGCTGGTGCAATGGGGTGCTGAGCGCCACAGAGCAAGCCCGCTGCTGTGTTGCCAGAGTTGTTGCCAGTGCCGTCGAAGAAGACGCCAATACGCAGACCAACCTTCACTTTGTCTGGTGGGGACACAGGCTCTTTACAATGCTTTTCGTATTCGGCCCAGCGCTGGGCGTGAAGATCGACCGGCGTGACACCAGGATTACGGTCGTCTTGTGATTGGTTGGGTATTGCCGGTTTGGGTACGTAGCCAGTCATTCCTTGATACCTGAATCCTTATTCATCCGTAAAAATCCCAGCACAGTGGCTGGGGCAACGCGATGCTATCAGTGCTGGACGCCCGGGGATGTAGGAATGCTCCGAGTTTAATGACCCATTATCTGGTTCGGTTGGCATTTTCGAGCAGCGAGGATCATCGGTCCCAGCGAGGAACGAATGGTGGCGCCTAGCCGGAGCTGAGTTATGGGCAGAGATGCGGCGAGCAATCGCATTACGCTCGAACGGCCAAAAACCGTGGATGCCAGCGACCTGCCAAAACCTGATATTGGTCAGCCAATCAGCCTGTTAAAAATTATCAAGGCTGGCGGGTGTATGGCGACTCCGTGATGGAGATCCGTTTGATGGATGGTAACCAGGCAGAGTGTGTAGTGTCTTTTGGTGGTTACCTGAGTGGTTACTACGTGATTCAATCGGGAGCGTTGGTAGGCGGCAAATTCACATGAGCCGTCTGCTTTTTCCTATCCGCTCAGAGTGGGCTGGGGTGAATTTCAGCGCCGTTCTGCGTGCCGGATATCCTGGCATCGGGGGATATGGCGCAGATAAGTCCAAGCCGAGCTCTGCCGCAAGATTTGCAATTATCTGCGCTACGCTTGAGTGCATAGAGGGATACAAGGAGAGATAGCCAGAAACAAGAAAGCCCGCACGAGGCGGGCTTCTTGTTTGGTTTAAAAACTTCAAGTGAAGTCTCTAAACCGGTACTTGGTGGCTACACAGGGACTTGAACCCCGGACCCCAGCATTATGAATGCTATGCTCTAACCAACTGAGCTATGTAGCCAAGTGGCGCGCATTATTCGCGCTAAACGGATATGTGTCAAGCGTTGCTGTGAAAAATAATTGCGTGCGATCAACCGGTTAGGTGGCAGTCCTCGTCAGCGCCTCGTTTTCCGGGCCTTTATCGGAACAGGGTGTCTAGCATTTCCAGGTCATCGAACTCATCTATCATGTCCAGCATATCGGCCATCTCTCGTTGCTCCCTGAGCCAGGCCTTAAGGCTTTTCGGGTCAGTGAGTGCCTGCAGTTCATCCTGTGCCTCATCGAGGTGTCCGCGGATGACCTTGATCTGCTTCACACATTTGGTGTTGGCGGTCTTGGGTCTGATGTCTTCGTAGGGATCCATCAGGAAGCGCTCCCGGATCATCATCTTGCGATCATGGATCTCGTCTTCCAGCTCTCTGAGCTGTTCGCTCAGTATCCGGTTGAAGTGCTTGAGGCGTTTATCGGAGATGCTGTCGATGTGTGTCTGGTCGATCTGTTCGATCTCCATTTGCATCTGTAGCAGCGCCAGCAGGTTGTCGCTTTCATACGCTTCGTTTACCTGCTGCATGAGCGCTGTTTTCCGCTCACGCTCATCGCCGTCCTGCTCCCGGTCCGGGTGCAATGCACTGACCAGCTTGCGGTAGATTTCGCGTAACGACTGACTGCCTTCTGCCTGTTCCTGTTCACGACGTATTTCGCTGGCAGTCGGTTTCTTCGGCTTCTGTGAATGTTGTGCCTGTTCGGACCGTTCTCTCAACTGCTCTTCAATATGGCGGGTCACGTCGTCAATGGATTGCAGGTCGACATCGTCTCCCAGCTCCACGCCCAGCTCTTCCTCCAGCGACGTTTTGAACCTTTCGTCTTCTTGGCGTCGATCCTCATCGTAATCGTTGCCGGTATATTTGAGATAAAGGTGCTTCAGTTCTTCATCATGCTCCCTACCCATGAGCGACATCGTCATCCCACAGATGATCTCCAGCAATGTGGCGCGGTCTTTCTTGCTTAACCGGAACTGGTCACTGGCTTGATCAAGCAGGCGCAGGCGGTTTATATCGTTCTCGGCCTGTTCCTTGAGCATCGGCACCAGCTCCTCGATCCACAGCTCTTCACAGGTTGTTGAAACCGTGAGCCATTGCTGCAAAAGCTTGCGTCTGGTTTCGAGCTTCTCCATCAGCGTGTTGAATTTTTTCTGGCCAGTGCTCAGCTGAGGCTTGGAGGGTTGCGCAACGATACGCGGCGAAGCAAGTGAGGTAGTCATGAAAAGACCTCCTGTGTGGGCGAGATCGCCGTGAAGTAATCGGCAGCTCCTCCGAAGTTTACTTTTCTCGGGATTCGCTCGGGGTGAATAATTTGCTGCTTTTTAAAGCGTTTCTCGTCTGATGCAGCGGTCCGCTTCTTGCTTGGTTGAGGCTGAAACGTCAACGGTCACGCTATTTGTCAAGAAAACGCATGGGCAACCGCGTTTTTCGACCCAATCTTTGGCGCCATGTATCGCCATTGAAACCAGAACATGGCATTTTGCTGTCAGTGTTTTTCAAAAAAAAGCATCGCCTCTGTTTGTTCAGATCCGGCCGGTGTTCACGGGGAGTTGCAGGACATGAACAGTTTTTTGTCGCCGGGCATGCGTCTGATGGGGCGCTTTGGTTTTGCTCGCAAGTTTCAGGTCTTGTTCCTGTTGTTTATCCTGCCACTGGCGGGCAGTGCCTGGTTCATTACCAAGGACTATCGCAACAAGCTGGACGTGATTTCGGGTGAGCAGTCGGGCGTACGGCAACTGTTGGCGCTTGATGACCTGAACGTCGAGCTGTCTGCCCAGCGCGACCATGCGGCGCGCTGGAAAGCGGCCGATATCCTTCGTGAGCCGACACCTGCAGCCAGGGAGGCGATGACTAGTGTTGATGCTGGCATCCCGCGCATCACCAAAGCACTGCAAGGGGTGAACGCAGCGCTGGTTCAGGAAAGCGCTCCGGCGGACACGATGGCCCGCTACAACGCACTGCAGGCGGCAGTGACCGGTCTGGACACCGCATCGTTGCGCACCGTGGGTTGGTGGCCGGATGGCTATGATCGGTTCACGACAGTGCTGAATCTGGTGCAGGCCCTGCGTGAGCAGATCGCGATGGACAGCGGCCTGATCCTCGATCCGTGGCTTGAAACCTACATGCTGATGCAGCTCTCCACGCAGCAAGTGCCGGACCTGATCGAACGTATCGGCCGCCTGTCCAGCGTTGGCCAGACGTCAGTGGCTTCCGGCCAGTTCAGTCTGCAAAGCCGTCTGCAAATGCGCGATCTGCGCGGCCGTATCGACGACTCCAGAGAGCAGATGAACAAAGCGGCCAACCTGCTGCTGTCCAAGCTGCCTGATCAGCTTCAGCCTTGGGCGGACAAGTACGCAGGCGTTAAACAAGTGCTGGAAACCGAACTGAAAGTTATTGATGACGGTGTGTTTGGCGGCAGTATCAAGCTCAAACCGGAAGAGTTCGAGAAGAGCATCGATACGCTGACCAGCAGCACGGCCGACTTGCGCAGGTATTCGCTCGAATCACTCAATAGCCGGCTTGATTACTACCACCATTCCTCCAACATGGAGTTCATCCCGCTGGCAGTGATCTTCTGCATTCTGGTAACCATGGCGATCTACCTGTTTGCCTGCCTGCAATCCTCTATTCGTAACAGCGCTCGCGGTATCACCACCCTGGCTGAGTCGCTGCGTGACGGCAATCTGTGCGTGGAAGTCTCGGTGCAGGGACGTGACGAGCTTGCGGGTATCAGCAAGGCCTTGAACGTTGCGGTCGTGCAATTGCGCACCAGTCTGTTGGGCGTCAATCAGGAGACGCTCCGGGTGGGCGATGCCGTGCATACACTGACGGCTCAATCCAGTGGAACACTCAACGAGGTCGAAGAGCAGCAACAACAGATCAGCCAGATTGCAACGGCAGCCACTGAACTGGCGGCGACGTCTCAAGGCGTGGCGAGAAGCTGCGAGCAGGCATCGGAAAGCGCCCGTCACACTCGCCTTATCGCTGAACAAAGCAGCCAGGACAGTCAGCGCACCACCGACAGTATTCAGCAGCTCAACCAGCGCCTGACCGAGACTGCCGCCGCATTGGGGCGAGTCAGCGAGCAGGGCCAGCAGATCCAGTCAGTGGTGGATGCCATTCGCGGCATCGCCGAACAGACCAACCTGCTGGCGCTTAACGCGGCCATCGAAGCGGCGCGTGCGGGCGAGCAGGGCCGTGGGTTTGCCGTGGTGGCCGATGAAGTGCGAAGCCTGTCACAACGCACCCAGGCATCCACCGCGCAGATCGCCGGTACAGTCGACAGCTTGCGCTCCACCGTGACCCAGGCCGTGAACCTTATGGAGGCCGCGTGCGGTCAGGCGGTCAACGACGCGCAATCGGTAACCGGCCTGGGCGTGCGTCTGGGAGAAATCGCCACGGCGGTACAAGGCGTCGCCGATACGTTGGCGCAGATATCCACAGCCGTGGAAGAGCAAGCCTCGACTGCCGATGAAGTCAGCAGCAACATCCAGCAGGTCGACCAGGCAGCAGGCCGCTTGCTGGAAGGCGCGCGCGCGGTCAATCAGGCGGCGGATACGCTGAGCCAGGGGAGCCGGGCGTTGAATGACAATACGGCGCGGTTTCGGTTGGGGTGATTGAACAGTTTAATGCATCAGGCAAAAAAACCGGCAAGGCTGAACCCGCGCCGGTTTCTTTTTTTAGTGGTCGTGACCTAAGCGATTTGATGAACGGATACGTATCAAATCATTTGGTGACTGACGGAAGTCGATACAAGGCGTAAAATGCCCGGTTTTTGCAGGCGAATGGTTTCTTGAGAACGCAGCTTACCGAAAAACCCAAGGCAGACGGTGCTAGCCAGCTGCCAGGTCTAAGCCCAGTTGAAGCTGACGAACTTTTTTCGGGGCGTCCACGCGTCGCTATTCTGATGTGTACTTACAACGGGGCTGCGTATCTCCGTGAGCAGCTTGACTCATTTTCCGCTCAAACCTTTTCCAACTGGGTGCTCTACGTCTCCGACGATGCGTCGACTGATGAGACTCTAGGTATCTTGTCCGACTACCAGGCGCGTTGGGGATGCGAGCGGTTGGTTGTGTTCAGCGGGCCCTGCAAGGGTTTCGCAGAGAACTTCATTTCTTTGATTCAGCGTCCTGAGATAGAAGCCGATTATTTCGCGTTCAGCGATCAGGATGACGTCTGGTTCAGCGACAAGCTGGCGAGAAGTGTTGCTCGTCTTAAATCCGTAGACTCCGATACGCCAGCGCTCTATTGCTCCAGGACCCGACTGGTTGATGTTGATCTGAAGGTGATCGGAGTCTCCCCACTGTTCAGTAAACCACCGTCCTTCAAAAACGCATTGGTTCAGAGCCTTGCCGGCGCCAATACCATGTTGATCAATCAGGCGGCTCGTGGATTATTGGTCCGATTGCCTGAGCACTCTCCGCTGATCGCCCATGACTGGCTGGCCTATCTGTTGGTGACTGGGTGTGGTGGTCAGGTTTTTTATGATGCTGACCCCTGCCTTTACTATCGTCAACACAGCGGTAATTTGATCGGGGCTAATGCCAGCACCCGTGACAGGCTGATGCGTTTTCGCAAAATGCTTTCAGGACGATTTGTAGAATGGAACGACGCCAACGTTGCGATTCTAAAGGAAATGGAGTTTTCGCTCACTGTGGAAAATCGGGCTGTGTTGACGGATTTTGATAATGGCCGTCGACAGGTCGGGTTTAAAAGACTGTCGACTCTTCGCAAGTCAGGTATCTATAGGCAAACAGTTCAAGGCAATTTAAGTCTGATTCTGGCCGTGTGTCTGGGGCGTGTCTGAGCGCCGGACAACGAGCTTGGACTCAAGCTTCATGGGGCGTTAATCCTGGCCGTACATTGTATGGCGTTTTTCGGATTACTAAGTTCTGTACGAAAAGTGCACCCCAACCCCCCCTCGGCGAAAAATGAGAAAATTGTTTACCGACGCATCTCTGACGAGCAGTTGCACTGCAGTAGGGCTTGTAATCTTCTACCGATTCTGATGTGGCAAACGCTCAAGTACGTGGCGTAGCCACGTATAAGGCTCTTGTCCGTTGACTTTGGCGGTCTCGACCAGGCTGTAGATCTGGGCACTTGCTGTGGCGCCTTTGGGTGTGTCGCTGAGCAGCCAGGCTTTTCGTCCGATGGCGAATGGTCTGATTGCCCGTTCGGCAGCGTTGTTGTCGATGGATAAAAAAACAGCTTCGATATAACGCTCCAGCCGGTTCCAGTTGTTGGCCAGGTAACTCAACGCTTTGCCCAAGGCACTTTGCGACGTGACCTGCGGCTGCGCTTTTTCCAGCCATGCTTTTAGCTTCGCCAGTTCAGGCAGGCTTTTTTCCTGACGGCCGATGTAACGCTGCTCATCGCTGACATCCCTTAGTTCACGCTCGATGCCATGTCGACTCAGCACCGTTTCGAAACGATGCAGAGGCAAACCATCGACATATTTGGTGGTCAGCAGCATCGCCAATACGGTCGCGCAGTAACTTGATCTATTCTTTAAGATCGACGATGTGACCCTTATCAGCCGTGCGCTCAATTATTAACTGCACGAGCAGTTGCTTGAGTAATACGGGGTCATCAGGAAGATCTTCTGGCATGGAAATCATGCCAGGATTATACCCGTAAGGCGACGAATCTTGGAGTTAAAACCTGATAGGGACGGTTGCGCCAGAGATCAAAACCGTAGAGCAACCAGTTCAGCTCCTGAACCACCAGCACTATGGCCTCATCCGTCTCATCGGGAGATGCTTTGAAGCGCTCGGACTCCAAGCGCTTGAGCCAAAGGCAGAAGCCGTTGCGCTCCCAATAAAGGATTTTCACCAGGTTACCGTGGCGATTCAGAAAAACAAAAAGCACGGGGTCGAACACGGCAACTTTGATGTACGGCTCGACCAGTGCAGCCAGACCGTCAATAGATTTTCGAAAGTCCACCGGTTTGGGGTAGAGGTACACTTTTTCGACTTTGGCGTGGGGTCGCATCATGAGCTGCTGACTCATGAAAAGAACCGGGAGCACAGCATCAAGCTTCAATGGCTGGTTTGGAATGTGTGGTTCATGAGTCGCTTATGCAAGATCGCTGTAGCCTAACCAGTTTTGCATAAGATGAATGCGCAGCATCGCCATTAACAGATAGCGGGACGGCCCCCCTTCGCCCTTGGGGTCATGAGGCTCGATCAGATTGATCAATCCCTTTTAAGGTGCAGCCTGATCCATCTCGATCAGGAAGCACTCCTTTCGGGTTTGTCTGCGTTTGCCGGCGTACTTGGCGTGGGCGAAAGTCATCTGTTTCATCAGGAGTCTCGGCGGTTAAGATCAGACATCCTGCCAAATCTGGAAGTCCTCTTCAGAGTTTCCTTAAAGACGCTATGTATCATTTCGAACCGCCTGCACATGAACCGGTTGTGTCTTGCACCGGAAACATGGGCTCCGATGTTGGTCCGGTTTTACCATCTGCCTCTATAGAGATCGGAGTAAAAGTATTTCGGATCTGTCATTGTCGTAGTGGTAACAGAGAAAAACAGAATTGCCGATACTCCTAGTGCCGCACCGATTAAGAGCCAATGCTGGCGCAGTGAATTCCTTATTGAGCCAAGGTCGCTGGTAAACGCAATTGCACAATAGATGGCAAGGTGCAGTGCAAGGAAGAATCGAGTTTCCACTGCCGATGGAACTATGGCAATTGCTGGTAGTAAACAGATCAACGCCCAAAAGGCAGTTTTTAATTTTTTTCCAATCTTTGCTCGTTGCGCTGAGACAGAAATGCTGATGATCAACAGTCCAGAAAAGATAGTGAGGAAGTTGAAGAGGGCAAGGGTATTTCTATCTCTAGACTGCCCTATGGTATAAACTTCGCCGTCGCGTAAATCGAGACCATTAATGAAGTGTCGACCGTAAATCCCCAAAAAGTCCAGCGGGTTTTCCAGGAGTAGCGTGAAATAGGTACTCAGTTCAAACGGTTTATTACCAATCTTGTTGTCATCAAAGAAACGCTCACCAGCGCTGTCCATATAAAAGACGGCTGGGCCAGGCGATGCTGGATCCACTGACGTTTCGTAACGCTGCAGCGTAATGCCCCAAAGTAATTGGCTGACAAACAATGATTGTGTTGTCGATGTTATAACTAATGGGGATAAAATGTCGTGGTGTTTTAAGTTGATGCATGCCTGTGGTATGGCTGCAATCGCCGCGCCTGATAAGAAAACCAAGATGGCAGAGATTTTATTAAGTACCGGGTGCTTGTAATAAATAATGAATACTGTGCCTAGTGCCAATAATGCAGCAGGGAACAGATAAATAGTCCGCGTGTTATAGGCCCCGTATGCAAGAACTCCTGACAGTGCCAATAACGCGAATCGTTTGAAGCGAGGAGTTGTGCCTACTGAGCAAAGCATGCAGAACGATGAGCCGACCATCAGTGCCAATGCCGGTAGATCGCTCAAGGTGTAGACGATTACGCCAGGGAATAGAATTGCTACGAGAATTGGGATGATCATTCGGCGCAGAAATGAAATCTGTCCCCCAAATACTTTCAAATAAAACACTGGCAGAAGAATGGTAAAGAAATAAGCATATACCAAAGATGAAGTGATTCTAAATGGGATGTATCCAAGTATGATGAATGCATCCGAGAGATATCTAACTGGCGCTAGCAAGGCTGGGTAGAAATATCCCCGGATGGTATTAGGAAAATTTAATAGATATGCTGCTCTGCTCAAATTCCAATAGTGACCAGAGTCCCAAGGGAATGCCGCCACGTTCATGATTTTATGAAGGATCATAAAAATCAAGGTGGTCGTCATAAATGCGGCAATTTCTTGACGCCTAGCAAACAATTTTTCTTGAAAATTCTGTAATAACGATTGACTGTAAATCAGCTGATTCATATGGCCCCGATATTATTTTATAAGGCTTTCTTGCGATGGTGCGATCAGATGACTACAAAAAACCTGGCGCTGCCGGAGATTTTTAGTATGCGCTAAAGGCTAGGGGTCTACAAACGTTATGTTCCCTCTTGGCTCATAAAACTTGGCGGACGGGCGATTTGACTGCAGAGACTGATCAAGCAGATATCTCTGGTAAAAAATGTACAATGCTTACAATAATAAATATGATGTCTGGTTGAACGGAACGCTGTAGAGAAGTGTATCTCGTCTTGAATCCATAGACTCCTCTAATGTTTAAAACGGACTGGTAGATGGCGATCTGTAAGCGGATGGCGAACACACCTACCGAACTCCAGTATTTAGGGCGATGGTGTCCGCGTATTTTTAAGCGGACGCGATCACCCTTATCGCCAGGATTTCCATGCGCCAACGCAGCTCTTACCCCAAACTATTCAAAGCCCAGGTCGTCCAAGAATGCCTGCAACCTGGAGCGACGATTTCCAGCGTAGCCATCCATCACGGCATCAACGCCAACGTGATCCGCAAGTGGCTACCGATTTACCGGGATCAATCACCCGCAACTCTGCCGGCCTTCATCCCCGTACAAGCTGTACCCAAGCGCGCAACAGAAGATACGGTGATCATCTCACTGGCTCTGGGCGATAAATCCGTCACCGTAAAATGGCCAGCCTCAGATCCGCACGGCTGCGCGTGTTTTATTCGTGGTCTGGCCCAATGATTCGTATCGACTCCATCTGGCTCGCCACCCAGCCCATGGACATGCGGGCCGGCACTGACACTGCACTGGCCCGGGTGGTTGCCGTGTTCGGTGCGGCTAAGCCGCACTGCGCCTACCTCTTTGCCAACCGCCGGGCCAACCGCATGAAGGTGCTGGTGCATGACGGCGTTGGTATTTGGCTAGCGGCGCGACGCTTGAATCAGGGCAAGTTTCATTGGCCGGGCATCCATCGTGGCGCGGAGGTCGAACTCGACCCCGAACAACTCCAGGCGCTGGTACTTGGATTGCCTTGGCAGCGAGTAGGTGCAGGCGGCGCAATTACATTGCTCTAATACCTGGTTTTTAGCTGTGACCGGAGGACTGCTTTGGTAAAATCCACGGCATGACTTCCTTGCCCGATCTCGACCAAATGCCCCCTGAACAACTGCGCGCGCTGGCTGCGCAGTTGATGTCCAAGGTCGACACCATGGGCAGAAAGATCCATCGTGATGAGACGATCATAGAGCAGCTCACTCACGAAATCGCCATTCTCAAGCGGCACAAGTTCGCCAAACGCAGCGAGCAGATCAGCCCGGCGCAAGGCAGCTTGCTGGATGACCTACTCAATATCGACCTCGAAGCCATCGAGGCCGAGTTAAAAGCACTTCATCCCGCACCTGTGCAGGCAGAACCACGCCAGCAACCCAAGCGTACGCCGTTGCCGTCGCAGTTCCCGCGCACTGTGATCCATCATGAGCCGGACAACACCCTGTGCGCTTGCGGCTGCCAGCTTCAGCGTATCGGTGAAGACGTCAGCGAGAAGCTCGACTACACGCCGGGCGTGTTCACCGTCGAACAGCACGTTCGTGGGAAATGGGCCTGCCGGCAGTGCGAAACACTGATCCAGGCGCCAGTGTCATCGCAGGTGATCGATAAGGGCATCCCAACTGCCGGCTTGCTGGCGCACGTGATGGTAGCCAAAGTCGCCGACCACCTGCCGCTCTATCGACAGGAAAAGATCTTCGGCCGTGCGGGCCTGGCCATCCCGCGCTCGACACTGGCGCAGTGGGTGGGGCAAACCGGCGTGCAGCTTCAGCCGCTGGTCGATGCGCTGCGCGAAGCAGTGCTGGCCCAGCGCGTAGTCCACGCCGATGAAACGCCGGTACAAATGCTGGCTCCAGGAGAGAAGAAAACCCACCGCGCTTACGTCTGGGCCTACAGCAGCACGCCATTCTCGGCACTCAAGGCCGTGGTCTACGACTTCAGCCCCAGCCGTGCCGGCGAACATGCGCGTAACTTCCTGGGCACGTGGAACGGCAAGCTGGTCTGTGACGACTTCGCCGGCTACAAGGCAAGCTTCGAGCTGGGCATCACCGAAATCGGCTGCATGGCCCACGCGCGCCGCAAGTTCTTCGACCTGCACGTCGCGAATAAAAGCCAGTTGGCGGAGCAGGCGCTTCACTCGATTGGCGGGCTGTACGAAGTCGAGCGACACGCCAAGGAAATGAGCGACGAAGACCGTTGGCGATTACGCCAGGAAACGGCGGTGCCCATCGCTGAAAAACTGCATGAGTGGATGCTGGCCCAACGCGAACTTGTGCCCGAGGGCTCAGCTACGGCCAAGGCCCTGGATTACAGCCTTAAACGCTGGGTAGCACTGACGCGCTACCTGGAAGATGGTGCTGTGCCCATCGACAACAACCAAATCGAGAACTTGATCCGGCCGTGGGCGCTTGGGCGGTCGAACTGGTTGTTTGCTGGGTCGCTGCGCAGCGGCAAACGGGCGGCGGCGATCATGAGCTTGATCCAGTCTGCGCGGGTCAATGGTCATGATCCGTATGCATATCTGAAAGACGTTCTCACGCGCCTGCCGACGCAGCGGGCGAGTGAAATCGATCAATTGCTGCCGCATAAATGGTCGCCGGTTTAATTACGCGAGGCGTGATAGCCGGACATATAAAAGGGAATGCCGATGCCAAATGGATTACAAGATGGGAGCCCGCAGCAATGAGCTTTGACATTATTATTTTGAAGCCTACTGACCTCAGTGAAAACGATCTGTCCAACGTCGAGGACGTGCTAGATATTGGATGCCCTGAGGCCGTAATCACATTTCTGGAGTTGGTGTTCCCTGGATGTGCCCAAGGTGCATTTTCGGATGGTGAACGCTACTCGCTCGAGTCTGCTCAGAATGGAGACCCAGTGACCACCATACACCTTACTCTCAGATACGGGCGAGCCTGGTCTGAGGCAACCAATGCTGAGTTCCTGCCCCTGCTCTTGAGGCTCTGCCAATTGCTCCAGTCAGTAGCTTTTGCGGTCTCCGATAACTCAAGGATCACACCTCCCTGCTAAAGACGGCCCATCTTGCTCGCCATAGAGCGGCTCACCTAGCGAATTGGTGCGTGTACTTGATCACATGGGCAGGAAAAAACTCTTCATAAAAAGCAGTGGGAATGCCGAGGATACTTATCTCGATGCAGTCGGGTAGAAGCTCTTCAGCGTAATCCAGAATGGCGACTCCCATAGATGGAATAACCAAGCCTGCTTCGGTTTTTACTGAAAGGGCCAAACCGGACTGGTCGAAGTGATTTGTGCGGCACTCGTTTTTAATAGCAGGATACCCAGTGGTTGGCTCGAACTGGCCGAAAGCAACGCCCATGGGAGGATCTCCACTCTCCAGCGACGAGTAGCCAACCAAAATCAATCCGCTATAAATCGAAAATCGCGCCATCTGATCGCCTATTGCTTGCCGTGGCATTGGATATATATATGGTGTTTATCACTTGATTAGCTTGAATGCGAGAGCGCCGTGGAGGTTCGGAAGATGACTTGGCCGGACGCTTACGGCGATCTGAAGGTGGCAGGTGTTTGGCCATAGTATAGTAAGCCTCCGTTACTTAAAATACATTGGTTTAAATTCTATCAGGTGCTAATACGATACTGATTAATCAGTCTGCTCGTGTATTACCGGTCCAGTTGCCTGAGTCAGTTGCCTGAGTATTGTGCGCTGATTGGCCAAGGTTGGCTGACCTGCCCGATGATTAAACCTGCACTGAACCCACTGTGACTTCAACGCGCGGTAGATTTCGCCGAAAAAGCAAATTTTGAAAGAATAAATGTGACAGGTAGTGTCAGGAATATCGCACACAGCGGTGCTAATCGCTCGTCGAACTGCAGTTTCTCAACCCAGCACCAGAGTATGACCAGGCTCAAGCCGTACTGAATTGCATAAATCAGCGGTAGCAGAACAACCGAGCGCATACCCTGGTGGCTCTTGAATACAAAAAACCGATTCAGAACATAAGCCAATAGAATGCCCGTCAAATAAGATATTGTGTAGCTGACTTTATAAGACAGAAACATCAATAGGACCAGGTAGATGCCGTAGGTCAAGGCGGTATTGAAACCGCCCGACATCAGGAATCTGGCAAAGTCTTGCTTCAAGAATTTTGAGACAGCCTGATTCATCATTGAGCCGTTATTCAGCGTTCGCGATCAGGGATTTAAACTCTTCGTAATTACGAATGTAGTCCCCTGCATCATAGTAATGCGAGGCAAATACCAACAGCACGGCATCCTGAGAATAGCGATACTGGATGCCCCAGGTCATCGGTGGCAGGTGGATACCTTGGTTCGGTTTGTCGAGAATAAACTCTTCACGATTGATACCGTCGTCCGCTACAACATGAACCGAGCCTTTTACTGCAACAAGGAATTGGTGGCAGATACGGTGTGCGTGCTCGCCTCGGGTCTCGGCAGTTGGAACGTCATAAACAAGGAAATAACGTTCGCTCTTGAAGGGCACCGAGCGCTCGAATTCGCCTGCCGATAAGCTACCGCGAATGTCGGCCACTTCATTCATGGTGTGCAGAGTAACGTTCTTAACCGACGTAGCGGTTACGCCAGGTGCAGCCTTTTCTGGACGTGTTTCGCTGCTGGCGTTGACAGGCTTAGCATCCACGTAACCAATGATCTTGGCCGGGTTGCCCACCACTATCGCGTTAGGCGGTACAGAACGGGTTACGACAGCACCTGCGCCTACCATGGCGTTGATGCCGATGGTAATACCCGGCAGAATCGTGCAGTTAGCGCCCAGTGATGCGCCTTTTCTGATGATGGTTCGAGCAAAGGTCTGCGGATAGACCTTACTGCGCGGGAACAAATCATTGGTAAAGGTGGCGTTGGGGCCGATGAAGACATCGTCCTCGATGGTAATGCCATCCCAGACCTGCACGCCGCACTTCAATGTCACCCTATCGCCGATGATAACGTCGTTCTCGATGAATACGTGGTCGCAGACGTTGCACTCACCGCCCAGGCGTGCGCCTGGCAGGATATGCGCGAATGCCCAAACTCGCGAATCTTTTCCGATATTCTCGGACTCGCACAGCGCGTGGCTGTGAACAAAGAAATCCTTACCGCTGCTCATCTGTTTCTCCAAATCCCTCGATCCGCATCGGGATTGCCAAGGGTCTATTCTTTGTGTTTTCGTAAGTGCGCCACGCATAGGAACCGACGATGCCTAATCCCAGCAAGTTCAGGCAGCCAAGAAAAGTGATGGCCAGCATGATCATTGCGTAGCCAGGTACTTCGATTCTGCCTTCGAGCTTGGCAATCAGTGTAAACACACCAAACAGCGCAGCCAGTGTAGAGCCGAATGCGCCGACTCTGGTCAATATCCGTATGGGCATGTCCGTGAAGGAAAACACGCTATCCATGAGGTAATTGACCTTTTTACGCAGGGTCCACGCTGAAGTACCGTGAACCCGCTCCTGCCGGGTATAGGTGACTACTTCGCGGCGATAGCCCATCCAGAATATCTGCGCGATGAGAGAACTGTGACGCTCCTCAAGGGTGAGCAAAGTATCCCGAAAGGCTTTGTTGCAGGCGAACATATCGACACCGCCTGGTGGTATTTCGGGAATGACATAGCGACGGTAGAAACCCCAGAAAATCTTTGAAGCAGTCCGCGTCGCCCACGGGTCCTGACGGCCTTCACGCACACCGACTACTACATCGATATCGCCGCGCATCAGGACCGTGTTCATTTCCAGAACCAGTTCCGGTGGCTCCTGAAGATCGGCAGCCATTACCGCAAAACGGTCGCCGGTTCCATGCTGCAGTCCAGTCCGGATAGCCATGAAAGAACCGAAGTTTCTGGATAGCAGAATCAGCTTCGACTTGAACGATTGCGACGGCAGTTGCTCCCTGAGTATTTCGTAACAGCGATCGGGGCTGCCGTCCACAACGAACACGACTTCAAGCTCGTGTCCGAGTTGCTTATCCAGCGCCGTTACGGCAACGAGCAAATCCGGGAGATTACTCTCGTTGCGATATACGGGAATGACCAACGTCAGCAAAGTCATATCTCCTTGGAAAAGTATGCGGTCACAGCATCAATGACGCGGTCAACTTCTTCGTCACTTAGGCCGGGGAAGCAGGGCAGGGAGATGACGGTATCACATGTACGCTCGGTCACGTCCAGCGCCACGGACGGCGAGGCTGAGTACGCTGGTTGCTTGTGGTCGGCGATCGGGTAGTGAATATCCGTGCTGACCGACTTCTCTTTGAGCGCAGCAGCAAGTGCAGCCCGATCTTTCGCGCGAATAACATAAAGATGGGCGACATAATCTTCCGACACCGAGGAGGGAAGCTCGATATCCAGCCCCGCGAACGCTTCGTTATAGCGCTTGGCGATGGAGCGGCGCTGTTCGTTCCAGGTGTCCAGATGCGGCAACTTGATACGCAAAATTGCCGCTTGCATCTCGTCGAGCCGGCTGTTGCGGCCACCCGGGATTGCAACGCGGTATTTCTGGTCCCAGCCGTATTGACGAAGCTGGCGGATACGTGCAGCCAGGGCGTCATCACCGGTAACCACTGCGCCGCCGTCACCTAGAGCGCCCAGGTTTTTAGTCGGGTAGAAGCTGAAGCAGGCGATGGTGCCAAAGCTGCCTGCTTGCTTGCCATTGCGTCGAGCTCCATGGGACTGCGCGCAGTCCTCAAGCACCGGAACACCAGCAGCAGAGGCGATCTGAACGATCTCTTCGATATTCGCCAATTGACCGTACAGGTGTGTGACGATGATGGCTGCTGGCTTTTCCTTGGCTATCACTGCTTCCAGAGAATTTTTGCAGAGTGTCAATGTCGCTGGATCGACATCCGCATACACAGGCGTCGCGCCAACTGCGTGAATAGCTGTGCTGCCGTAGAAGCCGGCGTTTGCCACGGCGACGACACGGTCACCCCCGACAACGCCCAGCCCCTTGAGGGCAAGTTCCAATGCGTCGGAGCCGTTCGCCACGCTTATACAATGTTGTACGCCGACATACGCAGCGAACTCTTCCTCGAACAGCTTTACTTCGTTACCCAAAACGTACCAGTGGCTGTCCAGAACTGCCCTTAACGGCGTAGCGAAATCAAGTCCAGCGTTAGCTTTGATGGCTGAGAAAAGCGGAATATTTTCCATTGGGGTTTCCATGATCAGTGAGACGAACGGCTGATGGATGCGCATACATCAGGCATTGTAAAAATTTTGAAGGTCGAGGTGACAGTATAAAGTTTTAGGTCGCACTTGTCGGGAGGCGAAACCGCAGGAATAACGCCTTCGTAGCCGCTGCGAAGGGCAGTCGGGTCAGCCAGTGCGCTAGCGACGTCTGGTCGTTTGACGTCTATTCTGATTGCGCTGATAACTTTCCCCGCCTCTACAGCGATGACGTATTCTGGCGAACCTTCGGTTGTCGAAGGCACACTCCAGCCTCTCAGCGACCAGCCGTCAGACGTTTTTCTAACTTCGTCGATGGTGCCCGCCGCGCCAGGTTGTCCGAAAGGAATCTTGATGAAAAACTCGCCATTGGTAACGGACAAACGCTCTGTCAGTTGCGCGGCACTTAGGGTGTCATTACTCGAACTTCTACCTGAACCGCTCGCCAGAACTGCTTCTGTCACTGCCTTGCCGATGGCCGATTTCTGGATATTCTTGGGGCTCAGGGTGTTTTCATTCCAGGCAACCATGTTCGTCCATGCCATCCATGCAGCCACCACAACCAGCCATTTCAGGTGAAACCGGTTTGACCTGACATCTCTTGCAGATGACGCAGCGTTTTTGGCGCGAGCGTGGCTCATACTGGCAAATGCTATGAGTAATGCCAGAAACGGAATCGTGACGAACAGGTACCGACCCTGCGGTTGAGGCAAAGAGTTCTGTGACGCGAGTAGGCTGAGCAGGGTTATCGAAGGAAACAGGCCCAGAATCATAACCAGTGGCAGCAGATAATTCAGCAGAAATAACCGCGTATTATCGCGTGAATAAACGCGCGCTGTCTGGAAAATGGCTGCTGTCACAAGTAAAAAGAACAACACTGCCGCGCCCATATAATAGGTCGAAGGCAGAAATATGTTCATCCAGCCGGTAGTTGAAAAATAGCTCGTTAGCGTAAGGCTGAGCCACGGAAGGACATTTCTCATATTGAATAGATGCCCGGAACACCCGATGTAACAGGTTCCGAAACCCGCGGCAGGGTTGTTTTTGTGCAAGGCAACGAAGTCAATCTGTCCAGATATCCCTGAGATCTCACCATATTTCATAAAGGTGACAACCAGCATGGGTACAGAAACGATAGCCGCAACGATTACCATCGTCGGGATATGTCGCTTCAGACTTTTGCCCCCCCAAAAATGATGTGCGGCAAGCATGACCACGACGAAGACCAAGGCGGGCAGCAAATATAGTTTTGCCAGGAACATCAGGCCGATCGCACCGCCCAGGCACATCGCGGCCAGCTTGTTGGGTGCTTTCAAAAAGCCTAGAAGCGCACTGATCATCAGCGACACACTCATCAGCCCGAATGCGTCACTGTTGAAATATGAGAAAACAAAAGAGACTTGCGGAATCAGTGCGATCACAAGCGCAGCAAGAGCGGCAGATTTTTTCGGCATCCCTGCGCGATGTGCGATACGGAACAAGGCGCAGATAAACACGGCGCCCAGTATCCAGTTAAAGCATCTTGCAGCGAGGTAGCCCAGTTCGCTAGGTACCATCCAGCCCAGTCCGTAGGAAGTGACCAGTGCGCCTATGACATGAGGGAAGGGGAGGCCGTGGTACCAGAACTCTCCAGGTTGCCAGGTATATCCCGAGATAGACCCAGTGAGCGCTTGAGCCGGCTCCGTAGCGCTCGGCAGCGAGTGGAACGTTTTCAGGTATTCCAGCAAAAAGAAATGCGTTGACTCGTCAGGTGCTCCATTAAACGCAATCCCTGCTGACCAGACAGCGAGTAGAAGAAAGTAGGTGACGGCCAGCACCCGTTGATAACGGGTGCTGGACCAGCCTGACAGATTGTCTGGGTGGTTGGATTCAAACACGAGCAACCCTCGATACAACAAGTGTTTGCGCTACGCTGCATGTAGGCTTATAGAGTTCCAGAATCAATTTTTGATCCTCGGAGGCCAGGCGAGGCTGAAGTCTTCGTGATCCAGCGTCAAGTTAGGGCTGTAGGCGTAGTCGACCATAATATTTGGCCAGCGATTTTTGATGTAGCGGATCTCTTGTCCGAATCGCTCCTGCTTTTGAGGGGTGTCTTCCAGGCCGCGCGTAGCTGATTCGTGGTGGTACAGTTCGGAGAACGGCGTCCAGACGTTAAGATAGCCTGCCTCCTGCACCCTCAGACAAAAATCCACGTCATTGAAAGCAATCTTCAAATCGGCTTCGTTCAAACCGCCGACTTCGTCAAAAATCGATTTTTTGATGATTAGGCACGCGGCCGTCACTGCCGAGAATTCCTGAATCAACTCTGCTCTGCAGAAATAGCCGTGAGCACCTTTTGGAAGGTATTTATGCGCATGGCCTGCAACACCACCTATCCCTACTACAACGCCGCCATGTTGCAGCCTGTTATCGGGATACCACAGTCTTGCGCCTACCGCTCCTACCTTGGGCTGCAACGCAATCGAGACCATCTCGCCAAGCCACTCCGGCGTGATAACTTCAATGTCGTTGTTGATAAGACCGATCAACTCACCATTGGCAATACGTACAGCGCCGTTGTTAAGCGCAGAATAGTTGAACGGACCATCGTCACGCAGCACGCGAATATTGTCTTCCTGATCAATTTTCGCGAAGTATTCCAACGATTCAGGATCATCCGAACCGTTGTCTATCAGAATGATTTCATAATTCTTGTACGTAGTTAGATTCTGGATGCTGTCAATACACTGCTTCACTAATGCGTGAGCATTCCGCGTCGGGATGACAAGCGTAACCAGCGGCAGTGTTTCCGGCAGGTTGTAGTGCACACGATACTGACCGGTGGGTAACAACTCTGTCGTACCAACCCCGCCTTTACGCTGCAGGTGTTCATCAAGTGCTTTGACACCCGCCAATGCAGCATAAGGTTTTTCGTCGCCTGCCATTGCCGTACTGCCAGCATGTATACGCCAGTGATAAAGCACACGTGGGATGTGGATGATCTGATCACTTCTGAGTTTTTCTACGCATCGCAGGGCCAGGTCGTAATCCTGAGCACCCTCAAATCCTGTACGGAATTGCCCAACCTCATTGACGAGGTCACGACGATAGGCGCCAAGGTGACAGATCATATTTTGTGAGCGAAACAGAAACTCGTTCCAGTCCGACTTGAAATAAGGCGCGCTACGATTGCCATCGGTATCGATCTTGTCCTCATCAGAGTAGATCACACCCACTTCCGGGTTTTCACGGATTGTGCGGGCAACCCAGTAAAGCGCGTGAGCAGGTAGCAAATCGTCATTATCCATAAGGGCAACGAACACGCCTTTGGCTACTTCCAGCGCAGAGTTACTGGCCTGAGATATATGACCATTGCTGCCGCGGAAGACGACTTTGATGCGTTTGTCTTGTGCCTTGAGAGATTTCAGGTATTCGATGACGGCAGGGTTCGTCGATGCATCGTCAGCGAGACATAGTTCCCAATTGGTGTAGAGCTGCGCACGTACGCTGTCTACTGCTTCACGCAAAAGGTCCAGTGGCGGATTATAGACCGGCATGATGATAGAAATGAGCGGGTATTCAACCCAGCGATTCATGTGCTCATTGATACGACTGATCTCTGCGTCGCCCAGAGTGTCGTAGTACTGTACCCAGCGAGAATAATCATGTCGATCCGGAACTTCGCGAAGCTCGCTTCCAACGAAAGCATGTTGCGCTTCACCTCGTACCCAACGGGCTTGTGCAATAACGCCAGTCAGGCCCCTAAGCCGCCAGACTTGATAAGCTTTTTTGGCGGTGCTGGAAAGACCTCCCCCGCGTTGAATAATCAATGGAAGCGAGGAGGCGACACGTTTGGCCCGGAAAAGTGATCTGGCTATTTTTCTTAGAGGGGCCGTTAATTTCCAGCTTTGCGATGACTGCATTGCCATAATGTGCAGATTAAGGTTGTGAACATGCGTATCTTTGTCGATCAATGCTTGGCGGTGATTTTCCTGTGCAGCCAGGATAGCAATCTCATACTCTGCCAATTTAGCACGGTGTTTTTCTAGAGCGTCGACTGTAGCGGCATCGATATCTGCTAATACCCGAAGGTGATCGGCCTGAACCTGGAGGTTGGCGGCCTCAAGGTTTTCAGTCGCTATGCGGTGACTCTCTTGGGCGGCCAGATTTGCAGCTTCACGTTCTTTCAGGGCGAGCAAATAGCTTTCCTGAGACGCCAAGTGTTCGGCTTCCAGCTTTTCCAGGGCAAGTCGATGCTTTTCCTGCACGGCCAGATTTTCAGCTTCAATATCTTCCAACGCCAGGCGATGACTTTCCTCCGCTGCGAGGTTAGCTACTTCAACAGCCTCTAGAGCTGAGCGATCTTTAAGATTCAAATCCGATATAGACTCAAGCGCTAGCTTGAGCTCCTCTTCCTGTTGAAGGAGTCGTTCAGCGACCTGGCCTTCCGTGAATAAAGTAAACGCGATCTGTATTTTGAACGACTTCCCTGCTAATAGCGAATTGAGATCAACCGGAAGTACAATGTGGGGATCATCATCCAACGCCATGAACATCGTGCTGTCATTGACATCATTAACAAAGGCGGTAGTGCCAGCAGCGTTAAGAGGTGCCTGTGCGCTATCGCTCCAGGACCACACCTTCACATTCGCTTCAAAGATGGTAATTGCGTCAATCGAAAATGACTGACGGATGTTCGTGGGGTCAAATCGCAACGTGGCGCATCGGTACGTCGCAGGGACTGTGAACACTAGCGTCTGGCGTCCATCATGTACAAACTGACTTATCGTCCGCTCTTCTTTGAAATTTCCATCCGCATCGCCCATGTAGAGTGTCGCTAATTTAGGCGTTTTGTCTTTCAGGGAACCCATTTTCTGAATGGTTGCTTCTGGTGACCAGTTTAGAAAGCTCGCAGCCTCACGACCGGTCACCCGTTCTTGAAACATGGCTTCCAGAACGGCATAGCGATTCAGCTCTTCTTCAGTAATGTCAAGGCCTGCATGGCCTATCAACTGGAGAATAAAATCGCGTCGGCTGATCATGGTGGTGCTTGGGTAGAAAGGAATTGTAGAGGCGATCAGCAGCAGGAGGCCGCGCATCAGCAGGTGCCCCAGCTCGACGCCTTCCTTCATCTCCCATTCGATATCTATAAGGTGCGGTTTACCTTCGCCATCGATAATGATGTTCTGGGAAACTGCGTCGATGTAATGACCTGGCAGGCAGACGTCGATATTATCAAGCGCGCTTGCATGCCCTTCGGCAGCCAAGAGATAGCTGAGGCTATCCAGATATGTCTTTAAGAATGGAGTGAAGGTCTCAACCGTCCAGTTTTGCGTGGTTGAGGCATCAAGGAATTGCAAGCTGAGCAAATCGCCTTTTGCGTAGCCGTGAGCCGCAGGAAGTATGAACCTGAAGGGATCTCCCGGGCTCTCCTCTGATTCGATACCGGCCAAGCGCTGATATTGAACCTCGATTCCTTCCGGCTTATCGATGAAAACCGATGCCTTGCAGTATTCGGCATTGCGACCTGTACTGTAGTGGTAGGCCAGGACGTCGGCAGGAACTGCCTCATACTGCTGGCACGATGCAACAACCAGAAAAGAGTTGGCGAGGTCCATGCCCAAGTGATTCTCGATGACTACAGGCCAGGCTCTTTCAAGGTTAAACGTAGTAGTCGATGGTAACTGTGGATCTTTCCTGGTGTTCTGGCAGGCCAATGCCGCTGCGTCGAATTTATCGGTTTTGAAACCGTTCTCAGTTATTAGAGAATTTGGAATCTTGTAGTCGGGATAAGGTGATAAAAAGCTTGATGATGCAAACCCTGCACGGGCTATCAATTCGTCTAGTCCTTTACGGCCAAATGTTTTCGGCTGGCGGTCGGCGTACCGCCCTTCAATGCCATACATCGCTACACCAACGTGATCTTCCGGCGCGCCAGCAAAATATTTGAGGCCGAGTTGGTTCTCGATGGCAATAAACAGATGTCCGTCAGGCTTGAGCAGCTTTCGAACCCGCTCCAGCATCCCTAGCGCAGGATTTTCGTCATTGCTGAACATGCTGGCGTATTCTAGTACACCGATGAGTGTCACTACGTCGAATGTCTGATCAACCTTGAAGTCGTCGAACCGTTCAGCAAGCACTGTGACGTTATCCAAGTCACGTGTTCTGCTCGCTGCAATTGCAGCGCGGCGGGGGCTGCCTTCCAGCGCGAGTACGTTGGCACCGACCTCGCCGAGGTAGCGGCTGATCGCACCGCAACCCGCACCGATTTCTAGAACTGATTTATCTTTCAGAAGATGGTCGAACGGCCGAAAGATGTTTCCGCGAGTAGAACTCAGGTGATAAAGCTTTGGCCAGTCCGTGCAGTAGTGCGGAAGCTCGCTCGACAACACCGACACATCGCTCGCTTCACAAACTATCTTCGCCAGCTCGTTTTCCGAGCTGTCGCCGTCGCTGTAGGCAATACCTTGATAATCAGTGCGCACCCATACCGCGGTGTCTGAATCCAGGAGGTAGCCATATCTATCAAGTTCAAACATCGACAATTACCGGTTCAATTTCCATGGAGGCGCAAAGGTCTATCAGGCCTAAGAGCTTCGGAGTAGGTTCTACAATAAAATGTATCGAGTCATAGCGTCTGTCGTGGGGCACGATTTCTTCGCTTTGCCGGGAGGCAATACCTATGGAAATGAAGTAATCACCGGTCGCCAGTGCGTTTCTGAATTTCACACGTGCTTTTGCCTGTCTGCCAGCGCTGCCTATCAAGGCCGTGCCGTCGCAATCCTGCATATAAGAGTTAGTGCCGTATACGGTCACACCCTCTTTGGTCTTGATCGTAAAACCGATAATCGGATTGACCACCGTACGGTTGAATTGCAGCGCCAGGTCAAGAACGATGTCTTCACCTGACTCGACACTGTTGGGAAATTCTCGTCCCGATGCATTCATATGGAAGTCGAGAAGCGTTGCCGCCCCATCTCCCCATCGGTATTCATGAGGGTTGTAGCCAGGTCTGCTGGCGTACACGTCCTCATCGAACCTTAGCGCTATCTTGTCGGTTTCAACTGGCGCTG
Source organism: Pseudomonas syringae CC1557 (assembly GCF_000452705.1). Taxonomy (NCBI): domain Bacteria; kingdom Pseudomonadati; phylum Pseudomonadota; class Gammaproteobacteria; order Pseudomonadales; family Pseudomonadaceae; genus Pseudomonas; species Pseudomonas syringae. The sequence continues at coordinate 4,639,924 of NZ_CP007014.1, read as the reverse complement.
CTTCAACTCGCTCCGCTTCGGCCAAGTCAAGGCTCTTGTCGGTGATAGGGCTCTTGTCACGCCCGAACAGAAGGTCGGTATAACGATTGATGACCGGGCGCGATTCGCCAATCATTTCGATCCTGCTCTTTTCAAGCAAAATCGCGCGATTGCAGTGAGTAACGACCTGTTCGCTGGAATGCGTGACGAGCAGGATGCTGGTGCCGTTTTCCTTGAGCTGCCTCAGACGCTCGAAGCATTTCGCTTGAAACCGTGCATCACCGACGGAGAGTGCCTCGTCCACAACAAGGATTTCCGGTTCGACCTGCGCCTGAACCGCAAATGCCAGGCGTACTGCCATGCCGCTTGAGTATGATTTGACCGGCTGGTCAAGGAATTCACCAATGTCAGCGAAGCCGGCGATTGCATCAAAGCGCTCGTCCACTTCGTCGCGAGTCAAGCCAAGAACTGCTGCGTTCAGGTAAACGTTTTCACGACCGGTGAACTCCGGATTGAAGCCCGAACCCAGCTCCAGCAATGCCGCGACCCGGCCACGGGTATGAATCTCGCCGATGGTGGGGCTTAACGTACCGCAAATGATCTGCAGCAAGGTGGACTTGCCAGAGCCGTTTCGACCGACAACACCGACCGTTTCGCCTTTGCCGACATCAAAGCTGATATCGCGCAGCGCCCAGAATTCCTTGCCGTAAGTCGTCGCAGGTTGACCCGACCAGCGCTGGAGTCTCGGCACCAGTGCCTGCTTCAGGCGGTCATGGGGCTTGTCGTAGGTGTAAAAACACTTCGAGACGTTTTGTACGCTGATAACCGGTTGATCAGATGACATCAGCGAATCCTTTACGTGTCTTTTGGAAGAACCAGAACCCCATGGCGGCGATCACTGCGCCGATAGCAATGGCGATACCCAGACTGCCCCAATGAGGGAGGTTGCCGAACAGCAGCACGCTGCGGCTCTCTTCGATAATGTAGGTGAGCGGGTTCATCTGCAGCCAAGGACGATACACTTCGGGGAGTGCCGCCACAGGGTAAAGAACCGGCGAGAGGAACAGCAGGACAGTTGTCAGAACCGTAATCACGTGGCCGACATCGCGCAAGTACACCCCCAGCGACGCGAGAAACCAGCTGATACCCAAGGTGCCTAGAATGAGTGGCACGAGAATCAGCGGGAACAGCAGGGCTGTCCAGAAAAGTGTGTGCGAGATCAGCAGTTGTGCGATCACGAGCACTATCAAGCTTATGCAGCTGTGAAAAAGCGCTGAGCCCAGTGTGATCACCGGCAGAATCTCCAGCGGAAACACTACTTTCTTGACGTAATTACTGTTGCTCATCACCAGCGAGGGGGCTCTGTTGGCGCACTCTGCAAACAAACCATGCACAATCATCCCGACGAAAAGCAGAATCGCAAAGCCGCCTTTGCCAGTGTCCACGCCAACCCAGCGCGCGCTGAAAATTTCGGAAAAGACGAAGGTGTAAACAGCCAGCATCAAGACCGGATTGAAGAATGACCAGGCCAGGCCCATCACTGAGCCGCGATAACGGCCAATAACTTCTCGCTTGGTCATTTGTGAGATCAATGACCGGTTCGTCCAAAGGCTGGCAACCAGGCGTATAGGCCCCGCTGAAGGGGTTTTATGAGGGTTCATTAAGCGAACACCTCAGCGTCTTCGAACGCGACGGCTTTCTGATCTTTGGCGGAAAGTGATGGCGCATCGCTAAACGGCCATTCAACGCCAACTGTCGTGTCATTCCACGCGAGGCTGCGCTCGTGTTCCGGTGCCCAGTAATCTGTAGTCTTGTAGAGGAATTCCGCGCTTTCGGACAAAACGACGAAACCATGGGCAAAGCCTTCAGGTATCCAGAGCTGTTTTTTGTTTTCGGCGGTGAGATGCAGGCCCACCCATTTGCCGAAGGTCGGTGAGCTTTTGCGCAGGTCAACTGCCACATCGAACACTTCACCCGCAGTTACCCTGACAAGCTTGCCCTGCGGCTGTTGAATTTGATAATGCAAACCGCGAAGCACGCCTTTGGCCGAACGGGAGTGGTTGTCCTGAACGAATTTGACTGGCCGGCCAACAGCCTCTTCGAATGCCTTCTGATTAAAGCTTTCAAAGAAAAAACCGCGATCGTCGCCAAAGATTTTAGGCTCAAATACGATGACGTCTGGAATGGCGAGGCGTGTTGCATTCATAGGTAACGTATCTCCGAAATGCTCATCGGGGCCTGCTGATGCGGCCCTGGCTGGGACAGGCGTCTATTGGAAGACGCTTGCGCCATGGAATTGGGTAACGCTGGTGAAAAGCGTTCTGCGATATCTGAGCTCACTGGCATCGAGGTGAGCCATGGGCTGCCCACCTGGGCGGAGAGTAGCTGCGCTGGATAAGGAGGTAAGCCTTTGTTGCTGCGAGGCGCGGGGCATGCATCGTCTATTTGTAATTTTTCCGATGTAGGTTGCAACGAGGAGTCACGCGAAATTTTCATTGCAGGACGGTTCACAAAATAAAGCGTATCGGCCATTCGCACTCATCGCCTCAAGGGCAACGCTAGTCCTGTCATCCTTGCTGGGCGGTACAAGTGACCCACCCTTTCAGCTCTGGTTCCGTTTGCCCTGCTACCTGCCTGGTTGAGCGTCTGAATACCGAAAACAAAGGCTTGCACATTAACATATGCCGCTGCCGTAGAACATTCAGTGCCCCGTGAAATTAGGCGATTGCTGTGCGGCGCCGATATCTATGCTGCGGATGATTGCAGTCACGTTTATCCATTTAAATCTTTTATTTTCAAGGGGTTGCGATAGGTCGTCGTGGGGCGACGAAGGTGGATCGCTCTGAATGAGCACCGTGTGGAGCTAGTGATTATTTCGCCGTTCAGGTTTGTTCAGCAGCGCTGCCAGGCAGGCGATGATGAAGAAAATCTTGTCGCGGGGCCTTCTGCGACATTGTCCGGCCTTGAAAGCGAGTCGGAGAAATAACCATCGTGTACCGGTCGTCTTTCTCGTAAACAGAACCTCATCGCTTCCGGTCAACTGGCTAATCAGCAGCACCTGTCCCGCCCACCAGCCGTCGGTAATCATTTTCAGGCGCGTGATGAGTGATGCAAGTCCGGTATTGGCGCCGACCTGATTATTGGCATGTTGACGGTAGTCCATGCCGGGAGCCGGATCGATAAACCATCGGTAGCCGTGACTGCGAGCAAATGCGTAGCAGTACCAGTCATGCAGGCTGACAGCCTGCGCTGATTCCCAATGTGAAGTGAGCGATGCCTTGAAAGCGTCCGCAAGCGGGCGTTTCAATACATAGGTACAACCGGGGCCGGCCGCTTCGAACATATGGTCCCATCGAACCTGAGGCTGGGCCTTGTCCAGTAATACTCGCTGTCCATGGGGCCAGAATGCGATGACATTGCTTGAGTAGGCGTCATGCTTACCCGACGTCAGGGTCGATACAGCACGCTCAAGCTTGTCCTGGTACCAAATATCGTCCTGATCGGAGAACGCTACGTAATCAAACGACGAGAAGTCGACATCCCTGATCAGGCGAAAAAAGTTGCGTGACGCTCCACCGAATCGTCCGGCGGGCGGTAGCAGGTAGATATTCGCATGGCGTTGCGCATAGTCAGCACACCACGCTTCAGTGCCGTCCGAGGAAGTATCGACACTGATGAATACGCTGACGCAGACATTTGTCTGCTTCAGTAGGGACTCAAGTTGCGCCTCTATCCACGCCATACCGTTATAGGCTGCCAGTAGCACGGCTACCCTGGGGAAAACAGATGCCATGCTGTTCACAGCCTTGCGGTATGGGGGATGAAGTTTACAGTCTTAAAACGAGCCCAGATCAAGCAGCTTCTGCAAATACTGGCCATAACCAGTCTTCTTCAGTTTCTGAGCCTGCTCACCCAACTGAGCTGCAGTGATCCAGCCGTTGGTGTAGGCAATCTCTTCCAGGCACGCTACTTTCCAGCCTTGGCGCTGCTCGATGGTGTGCACAAAATGGCTCGCTTCCAGCAGCGATTCGTGAGTCCCCGTGTCAAGCCAGGCAAAGCCACGACCGAGAATTTCTACGGTCAGACTCTTCTGCTCAAGGTAGGCACGGTTTACATCGGTGATTTCCAGCTCGCCGCGCTCGGACGGCTTGATGTTCTTCGCGATTTCAACAACCTGATTGTCGTAGAAGTACAGGCCAGTGACTGCATAGCTGGACTTCGGAGCCGCAGGCTTCTCTTCGATGCTCAAGGCACGACCTGTATCGTCGAACTCGACAACACCAAAGCGCTCCGGGTCGGAAACGTGATAGCCGAAAACAGTTGCACCGTTAGTCTGCTGGCTGGCAGAGCGCAGGTTGTCGGAGAAGTGTTGGCCGTAAAAAATGTTGTCGCCCAGGATCAGGCAGCAAGGGTCCTTGCCGATGAATTCTTCTCCGATGATGAAGGCTTGTGCCAGGCCATCAGGAGTAGGTTGCTCGGCATAGGTGAGCTGAATGCCGTATTGGCTGCCGTCGCCCAGCAGTTTGCGGAAGCTTGGCAAGTCTTCTGGTGTTGAAATGATCAGCACTTCACGCATGCCTGCCAGCATCAGCACTGACAGAGGGTAGAAAATCATCGGCTTGTCGTAGATCGGCAGCATCTGCTTGGATACGCCAAGGGTGAGCGGATGCAAGCGAGTGCCCGAGCCGCCGGCCAGGATGATGCCTTTACGATTAATGGTGGTCATTTATTCAGAGTTTCCATGAGCATTCGGGCTACACCACTTTGCCAGTCAGGCAGGTGCAGAGAAAAATTGTGGCGCAGCTTTTCTGTGTTCAAACGCGAATTCAGAGGGCGTTGCGCTGGCGTCGGGTATTCGATCGTGCCGATGGGGTTGATCGTTTCTACCGCCAAGGGTTCCCCGTGGTCGCGCGCGAAATCAATTACATATTGCGCATAGGCGTGCCATGACACTTCGCCAGCAGGTGCCAGATGATAGATGCCGCAAAGCTCTGGCCTTGAAAGCGTCTGCTGCAAGGCTGCTGTCGCGATGTCGGCCAGCAATTCCGCACCTGTAGGGGCGCCAATCTGATCGGCGATTACATTCATCGTCGGGCGATCTTTTGCAAGACGCAGCATGGTCTTGGCAAAGTTGTTGCCGCGCGCTGCGTACACCCAGCTGGTACGGAAGATCAGGTGTTTGCAGCCTGAGGCAGCAATAAGTTGCTCGCCTTCTAGTTTGGTTGCGCCGTAATAGTTGACCGGAGACACCGCATCGCTTTCTTTCCATGCAGTGCCTCCCGTACCGTCGAACACGTAGTCGGTCGAGTAATGAACCAACAGCGCGTCCAGCGTGAGGGCCTCTTCTGCAAGGACCTGACTTGCCAGCGCATTGACCGTGTGCGCGAGCTCTCGCTCGGTTTCGGCCTTGTCGACAGCTGTATAGGCTGCTGCGTTGACGATAACCTGAGGTTGAACGCTGCGAAGGGTGTTTCGCAAACCGTTCAGGTCAGACAGATCGCCAGTAAGCTCTCCGTAGGCCGTCGAAACAGTATGGCGATCAAGAGCAACCACTTCGCCCACTACAGCGAGCGAACGCTGCAGCTCCCAGCCAACCTGGCCGTTTTTTCCCAGCAGAAGAATTTTCATCATTTATCGGCGCGTGCTGTGTAGTTTTTATCTATCCACTGCTGGTAGCTGCCGCTTTTGACGTGAGCTACCCACTCAGGATTATCGAGATACCACTGCACGGTCTTGCGAATTCCGGATTCGAAGCTTTCTTCCGGCACCCAGCCCAGCTCTCGTTGGATTTTGCTGGCATCGATAGCGTAGCGCAGGTCGTGGCCCGGACGGTCCTGAACATAAGTGATCAGGCTTGCATGCGGAAGATGAGCGGAGTCAGGACGCAGTTGGTCGAGAAGGGCGCAGACCGCGTGTACCACTTCGAGGTTCTGCTTCTCGTTGTGACCACCGATGTTGTAAGTCTCGCCGATCTCGCCCTCGGTTACGACTTTGTAAAGTGCGCGGGCATGGTCTTCGACGTAGAGCCAGTCACGCACCTGATCGCCTTTCCCGTAAATGGGCAGTGGCTTGCCTTCCAGCGCGTTGAGGATGATCAGAGGGATCAACTTCTCGGGGAAATGGCACGGGCCGTAATTGTTCGAGCAGTTGGTGACCAGCGTTGGCAGGCCGTAGGTGCGGCTCCATGCACGTACCAAGTGGTCGGAGCTGGCCTTGCTGGCCGAGTAGGGTGAGCTTGGCTGATATGGGGTTGTTTCCGTGAAGAGATCTTCCGGGCCTTCCAGATCGCCATACACTTCATCGGTCGAAATATGGTGGAAGCGAAAGTTGGCTTTGCGCGCTTCGTCCAGTTGGCTCCAGTAGCCGCGTGCAGCTTCAAGCAGCGTATAGGTGCCAATAATGTTGGTCTGGATGAATTCCGACGGACCGGTGATTGAGCGATCAACGTGGGATTCGGCAGCCAGGTGCATGACGGCATCGGGCTGATGCTGTTTAAAAACCCGATCCACATCCTCACGGTTGCAGATGTCTACGTGTTCAAAAGCGTAACGCTCGCTCTTGTCGGCGGACTGAAGTGATTCAAGATTGCCCGCATAGGTAAGCTTGTCGACGTTTACGACGGAGTCGGTCGTATTGGCAATGATGTGCCGAATGACCGCCGAACCGATGAAGCCAGCACCGCCTGTTACTAAGATCTTCAAAAGAGTATCTACCTTGGGTTATGACAAGGCTCTGCCTGGTCCGTGGAAACAATCGCTGATCAGTCGCCGTCTTAAGACATCTGTTTGCGTTAAACATTAGTGTCTAAAATGATGTGGATGAACGGCGGTTTAAGAACGATATTTTACATAGAAACATACGTATCCCCAGCAAAATAATTTTGGGGTGCCCGCGATCGTGAAACCTGTTTCATCAAGCCGAGGCATTAAAACGCAAAAGCCCCAAAGAATGGGGCTTCTGCGCTAAGGGACCTGCTCTCTGGAGGTTCCCCTGAATGCTGCTTGTGGCTTACACATTAAACCTGAAATGCATCACATCACCGTCTTTAACGATGTATTCCTTGCCTTCCAGACGCCACTTACCCGCTTCCTTGGCGCCGGCTTCGCCCTTGAACTGGATGAAGTCGTCATAGGCCACCACTTCGGCGCGAATAAAGCCTTTTTCGAAGTCGGTGTGGATCACGCCAGCGGCCTGTGGTGCGGTAGCGCCGACGCGGACGGTCCAGGCGCGGACTTCTTCAACGCCTGCGGTGAAGTAAGTCTGCAGGTGGAGCATTTCATAGCCTGCGCGAATCACGCGGTTCAGGCCGGGTTCTTCTAGGCCCAGGGCTTCGAGGAACATGTCTTTCTCTTCGCCGTCATCCAGCTCGGCGATTTCTGCTTCGATCTTGTTGCAGACCGGTACCAGCATCGCGCCTTCTTCTTCGGCGATGGCACGGACCACGTCCAGCAGCGGGTTGTTCTCGAAGCCGTCTTCGGCGACGTTGGCGATGTACATGACCGGTTTGGTGGTCAGCAGGTGGAAGCCACGAATGACGGCTTTGTCGTCATTGCTCATGCGCTTCATCAGGCTGCGTGCCGGCTTGCCTTCGCTGAAGTGTGCAATCAGTTGCTCGAGCAGGCCTTTCTGGACCACTGCGTCCTTGTCGCCGCCCTTGGCGTTACGTGTGACCTTTTGCAGTTGCTTTTCGCAGCTGTCGAGGTCGGCGAAGATCAGCTCCAGATCGATGATCTCGATGTCGCGCTTGGGGTCGACGCTGTTGGAAACGTGAATCACGTTTTCGTCTTCGAAGCAGCGCACTACGTGGGCGATGGCGTCAGTCTCGCGGATGTTGGCGAGGAACTTGTTGCCCAGGCCTTCGCCCTTGGAGGCACCTGCCACGAGGCCGGCGATGTCGACGAACTCCATGGTGGTTGGCAGGATGCGCTTCGGGTTGACGATGGCTGCCAGGGCCGCCAGACGCGGGTCGGGCATCGGCACGATACCGGTGTTCGGCTCGATGGTGCAGAAGGGGAAGTTCTCGGCCGCAATACCGGATTTGGTCAGGGCGTTGAACAGGGTGGACTTGCCGACGTTAGGCAGGCCGACGATGCCGCAATTGAATCCCATGGTGTTTCCCCTCGAGTGATGTCAGGCCTTCTGGCTGTGCAGGTTTTTCATCGCCCGGTTCCATTCACCGGCGAAGATATCCGGCAGCACGCCGAGGGCAAAGTCGATACTGGCGTCCAGTTTTTCCTGTTCGGCGCGTGGCGCTCGACCCAGGACAAAACCGGATACCTTGCTGGCATCGCCCGGGTGGCCAATGCCAAGCCGCAAGCGATGAAAAGTGTTCTGGTTGCCGAGCTGCGCGATGATGTCGCGCAGGCCGTTATGACCGCCATGGCCGCCGCCCACTTTGAGTTTGGCAACGCCCGGAGGCAGATCAAGTTCGTCATGCGCCACCAGAATCGACTCGACCGGAATCCGGTAGAAACCGGCGAGTGCCGCGACGGCCTGGCCGCTGCGGTTCATGTAGGTGGTGGGAATCAGCAGACGAACATCCTGACCCTGATGCGTGAAGCGTCCGGTCAGGCCGAAGAATTTGCGCTCGGGAACGAGATTGACTCGTTGCGCCGCAGCAATACGCTCAACGAAAAGAGCCCCTGCGTTATGCCGGGTCTGTTCGTATTCAGCACCTGGATTTCCCAGGCCCACGATCAGTTGTATGGCGGTCACGACAGGGGCTCTTCCTTTGGAGTTGGGGTTAGACCGCTGGCGACAGCGGCAATGTGGACGAAAACTGCTCATTTACCATGATGTAAACTCCGCGATCCCGCCCGCTTTGCCTGCTATCGCTCGCGGTGTTTCCTGAGCAACTCCGACGTTGCCAAGTAAATGATTACTCGGCAGCGCCTTCTTCTTTTTCGTCAGCTTCGTCAGCGACTACACGTGGTGCGTGGACGTTGGCGATAGCCAGGTCGTTGCCGTGTGCCAGTGCAACGAACTCGACGCCTTTAGGCGCTTTGACGTCGGACAGGTGAACGATCGAACCGATTTCCAGAGCAGACACGTCTACTTCGATGAACTCAGGCAGATCTTTCGGCAGGCAGGAAACTTCCAGTTCGGAGGTAACGTGCGAAACTTCGCCGCCTTTCTTGACCGGAGTTTCTTCACCGATGAAGTGGACAGGTACGATTGCGGTCAGTTTCTGACCAGCAACAACGCGTACGAAGTCAGCGTGCATCACGTGGCCTTTGGCCGGGTGACGTTGCAGTGCCTTGATGATGACGTTTTGCTTGGTGCCGCCAACATTCAGCTCGATGATGTGGCTGTAAGCCGCTTCGTTTTCGAGCAGTTTGGCAACTTCTTTGGCCAGCATGCTGATGGACTCAGGGGCTTTGTTGCCACCGTAGACGACAGCTGGAACCAGGCTGGCGAGACGACGCAGGCGGCGGCTCGCACCTTTCCCCAGGTCGGAACGCTGTTCTGCATTCAGGGTAAATTCGTTCATGTTGTATCTCCAAATTAACCACATCCGCCGTTGCGTTTGCGACCAGCGCTAGGACGGTATGGGCAAAAAAGCCCCGCCCTGACCGGATGTCAGGGCGGGGCGCTTTTCGTCAGCGGGATGCAGGTCAAGGGCGAACCCTTAACGGAACATCGCGCTGATCGATTCTTCGTTGCTGATGCGGCGAACCGCTTCGGCGACTACCGGGGCAATGTCCAGTTGACGGATACGGCCACAAGCTTGAGCCGCGGCGGACAACGGGATGGTGTTAGTGACCACCAGTTCGTCCAGCACGGAGTTTTCAATGTTTTCGATCGCCCGACCCGAAAGCACAGGGTGTGTGCAGTAGGCAAAGACCTTGGCAGCGCCATGCTCTTTCAGGGCCTTGGCCGCGTGGCACAGAGTGCCTGCGGTATCGACCATGTCATCAACCAGAATACAGGTACGCCCTTCGACATCACCGATGATATGCATCACTTCGGAGTGATTGGCTTTCTCGCGGCGCTTGTCGATGATCCCGAGATCGACGCCCAGGGATTTGGCAACAGCACGTGCACGCACGACGCCACCGATATCCGGGGAAACGATCATCAGGTTTTCAAAGCGCTGGTCTTCGATGTCGTCCACCAGAACGGGGGAGCCGTAGATGTTATCTACCGGAATATCGAAGAAACCCTGAATCTGGTCAGCATGAAGATCAACCGTGAGTACACGATCGATTCCCACCACGGTAAGCATATCGGCAACGACTTTCGCGCTGATAGCAACACGTGCGGAGCGCGGACGGCGATCCTGGCGGGCATAACCAAAGTAAGGAATCACAGCAGTGATTCGGGACGCTGAGGAGCGGCGGAAGGCATCAGCCATCACGACGAGTTCCATCAGGTTATCGTTCGTCGGAGCGCAGGTCGGCTGAATGATGAAGACGTCTTTACCGCGGACGTTTTCATTAATCTCAGTGCTGATTTCGCCGTCGGAAAATTTTCCAACAGAAACATCACCCAGTGGGATATGCAGCTGACGTACTACACGCCGAGCGAGATCGGGGTTGGCGTTCCCCGTAAAGACCATCATCTTGGACACGCGCAGTACCTAGAGGCTGAGGGTAACCTGGATGAGTATAGAAAATGGCAGGGGCGGCTGGATTCGAACCAACGCATGGCAGGATCAAAACCTGCTGCCTTACCGCTTGGCGACGCCCCTGTAATTGAATCAATCGAGTGTTTTGCACTCAATTCCTGCTACAGAATTTGCAGCTTGCGATGCAACATCGAGATGTTACTTCCTTTCGCTACGAACCCCGTAAGGGTCTCTGCAAGAAGGGCCGAGACTTTATCAGCTTCAGCTTTGTTTGGGAAGGCCCCAAACACACAACTTCCAGTTCCGGTTAATTTTGCTTCGGTAAATTTACCTAACAAATTCAAAGCGTTACGTACTTCCGGGTAACGCCTCTCTACAACCGCTTTACAGTCATTTCGACTGTTTCCCTTGGGAACGGGGCGCACTTTAATGGGCGGAGTGTCGCGTGTCAACAACGGATCTGAAAAAATTTCTGCTGTACTTACAGCGACTTGCGGCACGAGCACCAAATACCATGGTTCTTCAGGGTTTTCCGGGGTCAGTATTTCACCGATACCCTCAGCAAACGCTGCACGGCCACGCACAAAAACAGGTACGTCGGCACCCAGCGTCAGGCCCAGCGCGGCGAGACGATCTTCATCCCAACCCAGTTGCCACAAATGATTCAGGCCGAGCAGGGTAGTGGCCGCATCGGAACTTCCACCACCGATGCCGCCGCCCATAGGCAGGCGTTTTTCCAGCCAGATGTCCATGCCCAGCGTGCAACCTGACTGTTGCTGCAGGGCGCGGGCAGCTTTGACGATCAGGTTACTGTCATGGGGGACGCCGGGGACGTCGGTCTGCAGACGGATTTCGCCGTCCTCGCGAACGGCGAAGCCCAGCTCGTCGCCATGATCGAGAAACTGAAACAGGGTTTGCAGTTCGTGGTAGCCGTCAGGACGACGCCCAAGAATGTGCAGCATCAGGTTTAACTTGGCCGGGGCAGGCAGTACCAGTTGTGGCGTACGCATGCTTATTGCCCCAGTTTGCGAGGCTGCCAGTCCTTGATGACCAGTGTGACGTCGAGGTCCTGACCGTGCAGCTTGATGCGCTCAGGCAGCCAGTAGCCGTTCTGTTCGACATAACTGAGGTATTCCACCTGCCAGTCATCCTGAATCAGGCTCGCCAGGCGGCTGTCGCCATCCAGCGTCACGCTGCTCTTGCTGTCGGGGGCGGGCAAGCCGCGGACCCACCACACGAGATGCGAAACGGGCAGTTTCCAGCCCAGTTGATCCTGCAGCAGCGACTCCGGTGTCGCGGCCTCGTAGCGACCCTGATTGGCCACTTCCAGTGCCACGGCACCCGGCCGGCCGGTCAGTCGCGCAGCGCCCCGGCCCAGCGGACCGGACAGGCGAATATCGTAGTAGTCCTGGCGCTGTAGCCAGAACAGGGTGCCGCTGCCGGAATCCTTCGGCGCACGAATACCGACCTTGCCGTTGATCTGCCAGCCATCGAGGCTGCTCAATTGCTGTTTATGTTCGCGCCATTGCGCGGGATCGCCCTTGCCCTGAACGGCTTCGCGGGAAGTGAGTCCGGCGCAGCCGGTGAGCAGGGCGATAAGGCTGAATACGATTACGTGGCGCAAAAACATAACGTCAAAGGTTCTCTGATCCGGTCAAGCGCTGCAGGGTGCTGCGCAGAATAGGGCTGTCGGGTTGCTGTTCCAGGGCTTTTGCCCAGACTTTACGGGCTTCGCGCTGCTCGCCCTTGGCCCACAGTACTTCGCCCAGATGCGCTGCTACTTCATGGTCGGGAAAGCGCTCAAGGGCCTGACGCAGATAGCCTTCGGCGGCGTCCAGATTCCCCATGCGGTAGTTCACCCAGCCAAGGCTGTCGAGTACTGCTGGATCATCGGGGTTGATCTTGTGGGCTTTCTCGATCAGTGCTCGGGCTTCTGCGTAGCGGGTCGTGCGGTCCGAAAGGGTGTACCCCAGCGCGTTCAGCGCCATGGCGTTTTCCGGTTCGCGCTTGATGATGGTGCGCAGGTCTTTTTCCATCTGGGTCAGGTCATTGCGCTTTTCAGCCAGCATGGCCCGCGTATAAAGCAGATTGACGTCGTCCGGATATTGCTTGAGCGCCTGGCTCAGGACCTGCCAGCCACGATCCAACTGATCATTGCTGGTCAGCGTCTCGGCTTCGATGAGGTACAGCTGGATTGCGTAATCCGGCTCTTCGGCGCGCGCTTCGGAAAGCCGTTTGGCGGCTTCCGCGCCGTTGCCATTGCTGACCAGAATATCGGCCTGGCGCAACTGCGCGGCGAGATAGTCCGGCCCCGGGCCGACTTGAGCGTATTCATTAAGCGCGCTTTGCGGGTCCTCGCGCTCCTCGTGAATGCGGCCCAGATTCAAATGCGCCGAATCCACATGCGCGCCTCGGGCAATCAGTTCTTCGAGGTAACCTGCTGCTTCATCCCAGGCCTTGGCTTCGAGGCAGACCAGTGCCAGCGAAAAGCGCAACTCGTCGTCATCGGGGTACTGCTGCAAAAGCGCAGCGAACTGTACTTTGGCGTCTTCCATGCGGTTCTGTTCGACCAGCATGCGCGCATACGTCAGGCGCAGGCGCTTGTCGTCCGGGTACTTCTTGATGCTTTTTTCCAGCAGGGGCACCGCTTCCTTGCCGCGATTCATGCTTTGCAGCAAGCGTGCGTGCAACAGAATAGGCGCGACTTCGCCTTCTTTCGGCGGGTTGTCTTCAAGCAGCTTGAGCGACTGCTCGGCGTCGCCGTTCTGCTGGAGCAGCAGCGCCTTGCCGAAAATCAGCTGACCGTTGTTGGGGTATTTACCCAGCAGTCGGTCGAAACTTTTAAGCAGGCCATTGCGGGTGTCCGGGTCGGTTTCCGCCGCGGACAGTGCGAGGAAGTCAAAATGGGTATCGCCCTGGCCTTGCAGGACTCTCTCCATGTACACCAGAGAGTCGTCATAACGCCCGGCACGTGCCAGCTGGATCGCAGCGGCGCGTTGTGCCTCCAGATTCTTCGGATCGTTTTTTGCCCAGATCAGCGCTGTTTGCAGTGCAGACTGATCCGCGCCCATGTACTCGGCAATACGGTAGGCACGCTCCGAAACGCCAGGGTCCTGAGTCTTGATCGCCTGGGTCACGTAGTTATCCAGCGCGATATCGAAACGGTTGCGCTGGCCAGCCAGCTCCGCGCTCAACAGGCTGACCAGGGTGTCCTGAGTGAACGAGCCGTACACCTGCGGCTTGGCTTCAGGCGCGGGAGGTGCATCTTTCTGGGCTGTCACGGGTTGCGACGTAGCGGGGGCCATGGACTGGCAGCCACCTAGAAAGGCAAGAGCTAGGAACAACGCGGAGGATCTATTCATATATAAGAAGGGCGGCTTACCTGCGGTGTGAGCATCATGACACAAGGCTGTCGGCAAAACCCACAGCCGTCGGAAAAACTGATGCAATGCTGATGTTTGCTGCGTTGCCGGCCTCAAAGCGCTGCCGACAACGTGCGATTGTAGTGGGACAATAATATGCGGTGGTTGTTCTGAACCTATCGAAGTAGGACAATTACCGGCTTCATGTCACCACTTGCGACCCTGAATGGCCTTCCTTGCACTCGGTATCAACCATAAGACCGCCTCGGTCGACGTTCGCGAGCGTGTGGCATTTACCCCGGAACAGCTGGTCGAGGCGCTGCAACAGCTGTGTCGCCTGACCGACAGTCGTGAGGCTGCGATCCTTTCGACATGCAATCGCAGCGAACTGTACATCGAACATGATCACCTCGCGGCCGACAGCATTCTGGCCTGGCTTGCCAATTACCATCACCTCAGCCTGGAAGAGTTGCGCGCCAGCGCCTATGTCCATGAGGATGATGCGGCAGTGCGTCACATGATGCGCGTGGCGTCGGGGCTGGACTCGCTGGTGCTGGGCGAGCCGCAGATTCTCGGTCAGATGAAGTCCGCGTATGCCGTTGCCCGCGAAGCCGGAACGGTCGGGCCATTGCTCGGTCGCCTGTTTCAGGCCACATTCAGCGCCGCCAAACAGGTGCGCACAGACACCGCAATCGGTGAAAACCCGGTTTCAGTGGCGTTTGCCGCAGTCAGCCTTGCGAAACAGATTTTCAGCGACCTGCAACGCAGTCAGGCGTTGTTGATCGGTGCAGGCGAGACCATTACTCTGGTCGCCCGGCACCTGCATGACCTTGGCGTCAAGCGAATCGTGGTGGCTAACCGAACGCTGGAGCGTGCCAGCATGCTCGCCGCCGAGTTTGGTGCGCATGCGGTGCTGCTCTCGGATATTCCTGCTGAACTGGTCAACAGCGACATCGTTATCAGCTCCACCGCCAGTCAGTTGCCGATTCTCGGCAAGGGTGCGGTGGAAAGTGCGCTGAAACTGCGTAAGCACAAACCTATTTTCATGGTCGACATCGCCGTACCGCGCGACATCGAACCGGAAGTCGGCGAGCTGGACGACGTTTACCTGTACAGCGTCGATGATCTGCATGAAGTAGTGGCAGAAAACCTCAAGAGCCGTCAGGGTGCGGCACTGGCTGCCGAACAATTGGTCAGTGTCGGTGCCGAAGACTTCATGTCGCGCCTGCGCGAACTGGCGGCGGTCGACGTATTGCGCGCTTACCGTCAGCAGAGCGAGCGGTTGCGCGACGAAGAATTGAGCAAGGCGCAGCGCATGCTGGCCAACGGCAGCAATGCCGAAGAGGTGCTGATCCAGCTGGCACGCGGGCTGACCAACAAATTGCTGCACGCGCCCAGTGTGCAACTGAAGAAGCTGTCTGCTGAAGGTCGCGTGGATGCGCTGGCCATGGCCCAGGAACTTTTTGCCCTCGGTGAGGGCTCGACGGATAAACCCCCGCAATGAAAGCTTCACTGCTCAATAAGCTGGATGTACTCAGCGACCGTTTCGAGGAACTGACCGCGCTGCTAGGCGACGCGGAAGTCATCAGCGATCAGACACGCTTTCGCGCTTATTCCCGTGAGTACGCCGAGGTGGAGCCGGTTGTTGCGCTCTACACGCAGTTGCTCAAGGTGCAGGGCGATCTTGACGGCGCACAGGCTCTGCTCAAAGACAGCGACCCGGACATGCGCGAAATGGCTGTCGAGGAAGTGCGCGAGACAAAACAGCAACTGGTCGAGCTGGAAGCTCAATTGCAGCGCATGCTGCTGCCCAAGGACCCGAACGACGGTCGCAACGTGTTTCTGGAAATCCGTGCGGGAACCGGCGGTGATGAAGCCGCGATCTTCTCTGGCGACCTGTTTCGCATGTATTCGCGTTATGCCGAGCGACGTGGCTGGCGGGTGGAAGTACTCTCCGAAAACGAGGGCGAGCACGGCGGTTACAAGGAAGTCATCGCGCGGGTCGAGGGTGACAGTGTTTACGGCAAACTGAAATTTGAGTCTGGCGCGCACCGTGTACAGCGCGTGCCCGAGACCGAATCCCAGGGCCGCATCCATACGTCGGCCTGTACCGTTGCGGTCCTGCCGGAGCCTGATGAGCAGCAAGCGATCGAAATCAACCCGGCCGACCTGCGCGTCGACACCTATCGTTCGTCGGGGGCCGGTGGTCAGCACGTCAACAAGACTGACTCGGCGATCCGTATCACTCACTTGCCATCGGGCATCGTTGTCGAGTGTCAGGAAGAGCGTTCGCAGCATAAGAACAGAGCCCGGGCAATGTCCTGGTTATCTGCCAAACTGAATGATCAACAGACCAGCGCGGCTGCCAATGCCATCGCCAGTGAGCGCAAACTGCTCGTCGGGTCGGGTGATCGTTCGGAGCGTATCCGCACGTACAATTTTCCTCAGGGGCGAGTGACGGATCACCGTGTCAATCTGACCCTGTACTCGCTGGATGAAGTGCTGGCGGGCGGAGTTGATGCAGTGATAGAGCCGCTACTCGCTGAATATCAGGCTGATCAACTTGCGGCACTGGGTGATTAAATGACCATCATCGCAAGTGTGCTAAGAAGCGCCGAGCTTCCCGATTCACCCACTGCACGGCTTGATGTCGAACTGCTGCTCGCGGCAGCACTGGGCAAACCACGCAGTTTTCTGCACACCTGGCCCGAGCGCATCGTCAGCACTGAAGCTGCAGTGGCATTTGCAGGCTATCTGGAACGTCGACGCAAGGGTGAGCCGGTGGCTTACATTCTCGGTCAGCAAGGCTTCTGGAAGCTGGACCTTGAAGTCGCGCCGCACACGTTGATACCGCGACCGGAGACTGAAATGCTGGTCGAGGCGGCGCTGGAATTAGTGCCCGCTTTTGCATCTGCTCAGGTGCTGGATCTTGGCACCGGGACCGGTGCAATCGGTCTGGCATTAGCCAGCGATCGCCAGCAGTGGAAGGTGACTGCGGTCGACCGTGTGGCTGAAGCCGTTGCGCTGGCCGAGCGCAATCGACAGCGCCTGCAACTGAACAATGCCGAAGTCTTTGAAAGCCACTGGTTCAGCAGCCTGCAAGGTCGCCAGTTCGATCTGATCATCAGCAATCCGCCCTATATCTCCGACACTGATCCGCATCTGGCGGCCGGTGACGTGCGTTTCGAACCGAGCAGTGCGCTGGTCGCCGGGGCCGATGGGCTGGACGATCTGCGGACGATCATCGAACAGGCGCCTGCCCATCTGAATGCGGAAGGCTGGTTGTTGCTGGAGCATGGTTATGATCAGGGCCCTGCCGTGCGCGAGCTGCTGATTCGCCAGGGCTTCGAGCGCATCCAGACCCGACGCGACCTGGGCGAGCACGAGCGCATTACCTTCGGATGCAAGCCGTGCTGAGTGATCAGGAACTGCTGCGCTACAGCCGGCAGATTCTGTTGCAACATGTCGACATCGACGGCCAACTGCGACTCAAGCAGAGCCGTGCGCTGGTCGTGGGCGTGGGTGGGCTTGGATCGCCAGTGGCTCTTTATCTGGCCGCTGCCGGGGTGGGCGAGCTGCACCTGGCGGATTTTGACCATGTTGATCTGACCAATCTACAGCGCCAGATCATCCACGATACGCCAGGCATCGGTCTTTCCAAGGTCGACTCGGCCATGGCTCGACTCAGCGCAATAAATCCTGAAATCACCCTGATTGCCCATCGTGCGGCACTGGACGCGGACTCACTGAACGCGGCGGTAAATGCTGTGGATCTGGTGCTCGATTGTTCCGACAACTTCGCCACGCGCGAGGCGGTCAATGCGGCCTGCGTTGCGGCGCGCAAACCATTGGTCAGCGGCGCAGCGATCCGTCTTGAGGGCCAACTGTCGGTTTTCGATCCGCGTCGTGACGACAGCCCTTGCTATCACTGTTTGTATGGCCATGGCAGCGAAGCCGAATTGACCTGCAGCGAAGCCGGTGTCATCGGGCCTCTGGTGGGGCTGGTCGGCAGTCTGCAATCGTTGGAAGCCTTGAAGATCCTGGCCTGTTTCGGCGAGCCGATGGTCGGGCGCCTGTTATTGATCGATGCCCTCAGCACCCGTTTTCGTGAGCTGAAAGTCAAACGCGATCCGGCATGCAGCGTGTGCGGTCCGGCAAACGGGCAGCGCGGGCATGCCTGACATCCACATGAGCCACAGCAGCGATGCGCCGGTCGGGATCTTTGATTCCGGGGTGGGCGGGCTTTCCGTGCTGAATGAAATTCGCCAGTTATTGCCCAGCGAGTCGCTGTTGTACCTGGCGGACTGTGGGCATATTCCTTATGGCGAGAAAAGCCCTGAATTCATCATTGAGCGCTGCCTGACAATTGCCGGTTTTTTCCGCGAGCAAGGCGCCAAGGCGCTGGTCGTCGCTTGCAATACCGCCACCGCTGCGGGCGTGGCGCATATTCGTCAGCGCTATCCGGACTGGCCGATTGTGGGCATGGAGCCTGCGGTAAAACCTGCGGCCGAGGCCACGCGCAGTGGTGTGGTCGGCGTGCTGGCGACCACCGGGACACTGCAGAGCGCCAGATTCGCGGCACTGCTGGATCGTTTTGCCAGCGACGTGCAGGTTGTGACGCAGCCTTGCCCCGGGCTGGTCGAACTGATCGAAACCGGCGATCTGACCAGCCCGCAGATTCGTGAGCTGTTGGCGCGCTATGTCCAGCCTTTGCTGGCAGCGCGCTGTGACACCGTCATACTGGGCTGTACGCACTATCCGTTTCTTAAGCCGCTGCTGCGAGAAATGCTTCCCGAATCGGTCACCCTGATCGATACCGGCGCTGCGGTGGCGCGTCAGTTACAGCGTCTTTTGTCCCGCTCCGATCTGCTTGCAGGCGGTCCTGCGCGGGAGACTTTGTACTGGTCTAGTGGCATACCGGACAATTTCAGAAAAATCCTACGTTTTCTGTCGCAAAGTGCTGGCAATGTGAGAAGCTTCCGTTTGTAAAAAAAATGTGAAAAAAGGCGTTTCGAGGCTGAACTTACCTTGTGCCGCTGGCTTCTATAATTGCGGTTAACGAATTCCAACACTTTCTTACAAACTCATACAATTTAGGACGTTTCTCATGAAGAGACTCTTTTGCCTGGCCGTGCTCTCGGCCCTTATGGCAGGCCAGACTTCACTGGCGCAGGCCGACGGCGTTGAATTTTCGGTTGGGCAGACCGGCGAGTCCACAATGACTTATCGCCTGGGTGTTCAGTTCGACTGGGACAAAACCTGGTTGCAAAGCGACATTGGCCGTCTGACCGGTTATTGGGACGGCGCCTACACCTACTGGGATGGCAAGGACTACAAGGATAACCACAGCCTGTCGTTCTCCCCGGTTCTGGTGTACGAGTTCGGCAACAGCAGCGTGAAGCCTTACGTCGAAGCGGGTATCGGTGTTTCGGTGTTCTCCAACACTCAGGTTGAAGATCGCAAGTTCGGCTCGGCATTCAACTTCGAAGACCGCATCGGTTTCGGCCTGCGCTTCGCTGGCGGACATGAAGTCGGCATCCGTGCCACTCATTACTCCAACGCCGGCATCAAGCAGCCTAACGACGGTATCGAAAGCTACGCTTTGCATTACAAAATGCCGTTCTGATTTGATCGACTCTGGTGCGGCACAACGTCATACCTGGTCTATAGCTACTGCCAACGGGTGCTTTTTCTAACGCGATGGCACTGACGACACAGATTGCGACGTAAGTGACGGCTGAGTCCTGGCGCTGATCCGGGGGTAGCCTGGCAGGACGCCAGGCTAGCCGCACCGGGCCATGGATGGCCCGTTGCGGCGGCCCCCGGATCAGTGTCAGGGCGAAGGAACCCGACGAAGTCGGGCCGGAAACAGGAGCGGGGACTTTGCCTACTTTGGTCCTTCAAAGTAGGGCGCCGTAAGGGCGCAAAGGTGACCTGAGTCGAAGACAGGTATAACTGCGTTCGCAGGAACGATAGTGATGAATCAAAGATAAGCCGTCGCAATCCCCTTGCGTTCGTTCAGGCAATCTTCTGCTCCGGCTTCGAACTCACGACAGATCAAGGGACGCTTTTCATAGATCGTGCACATCATGGTGTTGCGATCCAGCGCTGCGCACCAGCCGTCATCCAGCCGCAACATGACCTCGCCACCCCATTCGTCGTTATCGATATAGCGCTCGGGCACGCCCGTGTCGGTGATCAGCATCACTTCCAGTTGGCAGCAGCAGGCCGCACAGGTTGAGCAGGTGACTTCCGTTTCGCTGTGAATATCGGCGAGCGGAATAAGTGTGGCGTCCAGAGCGGGTCTCCCGAGTGTCAGGCTGAATGGCGCGTTGTGCGGCCGGCCAGCCATTGCAACAGGGGGAAAACACCTGCCCAGACCAGCCCCAGCAGCAACATGCTCGGCCACACTCCAAGTGGAAGGTGAACCTGCGCCAGTTGCGAGCCGGCATAGTACGACATCGGGCCGCCGATAGCGCCAAGAATGGCTGCACGCCACAGCGGTCTGGCGGTCCAGGCCAGGCAATGATTAAGCGTGGTGGCCATGACCGCCCACAACAAAGCCAGCCACAAGGGCAGCAGGTAGCCACTGACGCCGAAGTCGAACACGCCCAGGGTCATCAGCAAGCTGTCGATCAATGCGCCGATCAGCATGACGGTAGTCACCAGTCGACCTTCTGCGGCCCACGAACTGATCCACAAAAAGTGGATGACCAGCACGCCCAAAGCAATCAGCAACCAGTAGCTGTTGCCGCCCAGCACGCAGGCAAACCAGCCGATCTGAAACAGCAGCGCGTTGGCGATGGTTTTAAGCATTGAAGCGCCCAAGCAGTGGTTCGCGTAACGCGTCCGGCTTGGCCAGCAGCAGTTGCGCGGTGCCGATGGTCCGTTCCAGGAAGCCCCCTTCGCAGTAGCACAGGTAAAACTCCCAAAGACGCAAAAAGTACTCGTCGTAACCCAGTTCGGTCAGTTTGCCGTGGGCGTTCCGGAAATTGTCGTACCACAGGCGCAACGTGCGGGCGTAATGCAGGCCAAAGTCTTCCATGTGCAGCAGGTTCATATCGGTATCATTGCCAACGATGTCGAGCATCTTTGCCACCGAGGGCAGGGCGCCGCCGGGGAAAATATAGCGCTGGATGAAGTCCACATTGCGCTTGGCCTGGGTATAGCGCTGTTCGCGAATGGTGATTGCCTGCAGCAGCATCATGCCGTTGCTCTTCAGCAAGCTGGCGCATTGCTTGAAATAGGTCGGCAGGAAGCGATGGCCGACCGCTTCGATCATTTCGATGGACACCAGCTTGTCGTACTCGCCGGTCAGGTCACGGTAGTCGGTCAGCAGCAACGTCACGCGATCCTGCAGTCCCAGTTCGACAAGCTTCTGCTGCGTATAAGCAAACTGCTCTTTCGACAGCGTGGTGGTGGTCACCTGGCAGCCATAATGCTGCGCAGCGTAAATGGCCATGCTGCCCCAGCCGGTGCCGATTTCCAGCAGGTGATCTTCGGGTTTCAGGGCCAGCTTCTGGCAGATACGCTCCAGCTTGTTCAGTTGCGCCTGTTCAAGCGTGTCGTTTTCATTCAGAAACTGTGCCGCCGAATACATCATGGTCGGGTCGAGAAACTGTTCGAACAGTGTGTTGCCCAGGTCGTAGTGGGCCGCGATGTTTTTCTGCGAACCTTTGCGGGTATTGCGGTTAAGCCAGTGCAGACCATGAATCAAAGGCCGGGTCAGACGCGCTACGCCGCCTTCCATCGCGTCGAGAACATCCAGATTGCTGACAAATACCCGTACCACCGCCGTCAGGTCAGGTGTGGTCCAGTAACCGTGGATGAACGCCTCGCCAGCGCCGATCGAGCCGCTGCTGGCAATCATGCCCCAGGCCGCCGAATCCAGAATGTGGACTTCGGCCTGGATCAGCGCATCGCTCTTGCCGAACACATGCCGCCGGCCTCCTTCAACGACCACCAACTGACCGTTGCGCAGGCCTGTCATCTGCCGCAGAACGCCTCGGCGCAGGATGTCTGCCGTCAGACCATTGGTCCCCAGATTGGCAGAAAAACTACTGCTACTGCTTTTCATGGTGTGAGTCCTTGGATTGCACGGCGGCGGCACGGTATTCGCCGTCGGCGGCCTGATGGGAAAAAATAGGGATGCGTTTGACCAGTAGGCGCACGGCCTGCCAATAGATGGCCAGACAGGTTTTCGCGGTCATCCATGGGAACGCCATCAGATGGCGGTGCAATGTCTGGCGATTGAGGTTTTGCCGTGTCAGGTTGAGCGTGGCGTCGAACATCTTCAGCTCGCCTTGCCAGTCCGCCATATGGACACCGATACGCTCGGCAGGCTGGCTGAAGCTCATGCGGTACTCAAGATCACGCGGCAGAAACGGTGAAACATGAAAAGCCTTGGCCACGGCAAAATGCTGATGGCCTTCAACCGTGGCTGGCAGTACATAACTGTAGCGCTCGCCCCACGGTGTGTTGGTGACTTCACAGAGGATGGCGGCCAGCGTGCCGTCCACCTCATGGCAGTAAAAAAAACTGACCGGGTTGAACGACAACCCCCAACTGCGCGCCTGGGTCAGCAGGCAGACCCGACCCAGCGGCATACGCCCCAGCGCTTTGCCGACCCGTTCGCGTGCCGCTTCTATCAGCGGCACGCCGCGCCCGGTCAGTTCCGGCAAATAGTCGCGCTCGCGGAACGAAAACGCGGCGAAACGTCTGTTGCCCGCCAGCGGCGAAAGCCCGAATACGCTCTCTTGCTCATCCAGGTCCAGATAGATCAGACCGATGCGATAGGTGAACTCATGAGACCGTGGCGAAAATCGCCGGTGACTGATCCAGCCACTGTAGAGGGCGCTGTTCACAATGTTTCACCGAACGCCTGAGCCACGCGCAAGCCGCTGACAACGCCGTCTTCGTGAAAACCGTTGGCCCAGTAGGCGCCGCAGTACCAGGTGTGGTCGACGCCATTGATTTCCTGCCAGCGCGCTTGTGCCGCTATTGCGTCAAGGCTGTATTGCGGATGCGAATAGCGGTAGCGACCGAGAATGCTGGCCGGGTCGATGGCCGCAGTCTGATTCAGGCTGACGCAGAACGTGGTGTCGCTGTCGATGCCTTGCAGGATGTTCATGTCATACGTGACGGCTGCCAACTGTTTATCATCGCCGCCAAGACGATAATTCCAGCTGGCCCAGGCCAGACGGCGGTCTGGCAGCAGACGGGTATCGGTGTGCAGCACCACATCGTTTTCGGCGTAGCGCAGGGCGCCAAGCACCGACTGCTCGGCGCTGGACGGTTCGGCCAGCAATGCCAGGGCCTGGTCGCTGTGGCAGGCAAACACCACCTTGTCGAAATGTTCGCTGCCCGCAGCGCTGTGTACTGTTACACCCTCGTTGTCGCGTTCCACGCGGGTGACCGGGCATGACAGGCGAATGCGCTCCCGGAACGAGGCAGTCAAGGGCTCGACATAGCTTCTGGAACCGCCCTCTATCACGCACCATTGCGGCCGGTTGGTGACCGAGAGCAGGCCGTGGTTCTTGAAGAAGCGCACGAAGAATTGCAGCGGAAAGCCGAGCATTTCCGCCAGCGACATGGACCAGATCGCCGCGCCCATCGGCACGATGTAGTGGTCGATGAAGCGTTGCCCGTAAGCGCCTTTTTTCAGGTACTCGCCGAGCGTGGTGTCTGCCGCGATGCGCTGATTTTCCAGGTCTTCGACGGACTGCCGGTTGAACCGCAGGATATCGCGCAGCATGCCCCAGAACCTTGGCGACAGCAGGTTGCTGCGCTGGGCAAACAGGCTGTTGAGGTTGTTGCCGTTATATTCGACGCCAGTGCGCGGATCGTGCACCGAAAAGCTCATTTCAGCGGGTTTGAAGTCCACGCCCAGCTGGCTCAGCAGGCGAATGAAATTCGGGTAGGTCCAGTTATTGAACACAATGAAACCGGTGTCGATGGCATAGGCACGCCCCTCGACCTGGACATCGACTGTGTGCGTGTGCCCGCCGACCCAGTCCGAGGACTCGAATACCGTGACCTCATGCTTGCGATTGAGCAGATAGGCACTGGTCAACCCAGCGATCCCGCTGCCAATGACTGCGATTTTCATTGCGCGTCCTTATTGGCCGTCTCGCTGCGCGCCATGCGCTTGCCGATGGCGAATCTGACGCGCGCCGGGAACAGGGCCAACAGTTTCATACTGAGGATGAATGCCGTCGGGAAGGCAATTTCAAGCGGTCGCCGTGCGCGGTTGAGTTTTTCGGCAATGTACTGTGCGGCCTTTTTGACGGGCCAGCGCATGGGCATCGGAAAATCGTTTTTTTGCGTCAGCGGGGTATCGACAAACCCTGGGCTGACGATGGTCACATCGATGTTTTCGCTGGCCAGATCAATGCGCAGGGCTTCAAACAGATAGCGCAGCCCGGCTTTCGACGCGCCGTAGGCTTCTGCGCGAGGCAGTGCCAGGAACGTCACTGCGCTGGCGACACCGACCAGATGCGGCTGTGTCCCCTTGCGCAACAACGGCAGCGCTTCCTGAATACAGTAACTGCTGGCCAGCAGATTGGTGCGCACCACGCGTTCGACCATTGCCGCTTCGAAGTTGCGGGTGTCAATGTATTCGCAAGTTCCGGCATTGAGAATCGCCGTGTCCAGGGCGCCCCATTCCTGAGCGATGCGGTCGCTTATGGACTTCACTTGCAAGCCATCGGTGATATCACCCGTGACCAGCAGCACCTGCTCCGGGTACAGGGTCGCGAGGTTCTGCAGCGGTTCCAGGGTTCTGGCAGTCAATGCCAGCCGATGCCCTGCGTCGAGTAATTCCTTTGCCAAAGCGAGACCGATGCCACTGCTGGCGCCGGTCAACCAGATACGTCGTGCGCCAGGAGTGCTCATCCCAACCTCTTCTTCAGCCAATTGATGACTCGGCCCATGATGGGCAGATGTTCGTAGAGCAACGCTCCGGCATCGAAATAGTCGCGATGCCGGTAAACCTTTTCATGCCATTTAAGGTGCGAACAGCCTTCGACCCGGATGGTCTGGCCGGCGGCCAGGCGTGGGTGCGAGTAGCTCATGGTCCAGACCAGATAGCCTTCGCCGGGCCGGACTTCGTCGAAGGCGTGAAAATCGAAATGCAGATCACGAACGTTGGCGTACAGCTCGGCGAAATAACGCTGCATGGCAGGCAGGCCATGAATATCGTGCAGCGGGTCGCTGAACGACACGTCTTCGCTGTACAGCTCGGCGACCTGATTCAGGTTGTCTTTGTTCAGTGCGGCAAAGCGCTGAGCGAAGCTGTGCAGAAAGTCAGCCATGGTCAGCCCCTGCGGCGGGCACGCGGGTTGGCAGCGCCTTGAACGCTGCCAGCGCGCGGGCGCGACTTTTGCTCAGGTCGACGATGGGCTTCGGGTAATCGGCGACGCCAAACAGCCCGCCGACAGAAGCGGGGTCATGAATCTGTTTTTTGTTGAGGTCTGCCAGCTCCGGCAGCCAGCGCTTGATGAACACGCCCTCGGGGTCGAATCTTTCCGATTGTGACAACGGGTTGAAGATACGGAAATACGGGGCCGAGTCGGTACCGGTGGACGAACTCCACTGCCAGCCGCCGTTATTGGACGCCAGGTCGCCGTCGATCAGGTGGCGCATGAAAAAGCGCTCGCCTTCCCGCCAGTCTATCAACAGGTTTTTAGTAAGAAACATGGCAACGACCATCCTTAGCCGATTGTGCATCCATCCGGTTTCCAGCAATTGACGCATGGCCGCGTCAATGATCGGCAGGCCGGTGCGCGCTTCCTGCCACGCCAGCAGCTCTTCAGGGGCGTCGCGCCATTGCAGTGCTTCGGTTTCCGGTCTGAAAGCGCGATGACGCGAAACACGAGGGTAGCCCACCAGCGTGTGTTTGTAGAACTCTCGCCACAACAGTTCGTTAATCCAGGTCACCGTGCCCACGTCGCCGGTCTCGAATTCCCCATGATTACTGGTCAAGGCGGCATGCAGGCACTGGCGCGGCGAAATGACCCCGGCAGCGAGATAGGCTGAAAGCTGGCTGGTGCCGGGCTTTGCCGGGAAGTCCCGCTCGTCCTTGTAGTAGCTGATCTGCTCGTCTGCGAAAGCGTCCATGCGGCGACTGGCCTCGCCCTCGCCAGCGGGCCACAGTGCGCGTAACGCATCCGTCGGCGTAGCAAAACCGCTCACCTGGTGAGGAACCCGATCGCTTTTTATCGACAGCGCTTGCTGTGCGGTGGGCGTGCGCACGAGAGGCGGCATAGCTGCATGCAGTCGGGTATAGCAGGCCTTCTTGAACTGGGTGAATACCTGAAAGTAGTTGCCGGTCTTGGTCAGGATGCTACCCGGTTTGAACAGCAACTGGTCGAGGTAGCGGGTGCAATGCACACCGGCGTCTTCAAGCATCTTCTGCACGGCCTGGTCACGGCGGGTTTCGTGAATGCCGTATTCCTCGTTGAGGTGCAGGCCCTCGACCTTGAATTCACTGCACAGTGTCGACAGCACCTCAGGTGCCTTGTCCCAGGTGTCAGCCTCGCGAATCAGCAGCGGCACGTTCAGTTTGCCAAGGGCTTTTTCCAGCTCGACCAGGTTGCGCAGCCAGAAATCGACTTTACAGTCGGCATCGTCGTGACTTAGCCACTGCGCAGGGCTGAGCAGGTAAACCGCCAGCGTCGGACCGCGCTGCATGGCGGCGGTCAGGGCAGTGTTGTCATGAACGCGCAGGTCGCTACGCAGCCAGATCAGTTGCATGAGAAGTCCTTAGATAAGTCCGAGCTTGCCCAGCTCGATCTGAGCGCTGAGCGCGTCGTTGGCAAGGGTCAAGCCAGCTATCTCGCTTGCCTGTACGAGCAAATCGGCTTTATGGATCTGTACCGTTGGTCCACCGAGCACGACAGGGCAGGTGATATTGGCCAGCAGGCGCGGTAACTGGGCGATGTTCAGGGCTTTGCTGGAGTACAGCAGTATGCCGCGAGGCTTCAGGTATTCAGCGGCCAGCGCCAGCTCACCGACCGGCAGCGGCCAATCAAACACCTCTACCGGGCAGTCGGCACTGCTGACCAGCCAGGCCGCGAGCCACAGGTGCGGCTCAAGCGGCAGATCGGACTGATTGACCAGCAGCAACGGGCTGCCATTGAGCTGACGGTTGTTGTGGTAGATGCGCGCACCGAACTTGCTGCGCAGCCACGAATAGAAAAATGTGCGCTCCAGTTGAGCACCAAACTTGCCTTGCCAGCGCTGTTCCAGCTCGGCGAGCAGTGGCAGCAACAGTTGTTCACACAGGGTGCGCGGCGGGTAGAGCGCCATGGCCTGATTAAACACGTCATCCACGCGACGCTCGGCCAGTTCGCCAATCGCTATCAACAGCGTCTGGCGCAGCGCATCCCAGTCATTGGTAGGGGGCAGGGCGTCCGTACGGTTGTCGTCGATCAGGTTTTTGACCTGGCTGACCGAGACGCCACGATTGAGCCAGGTCAGGATTTTCATGACCCGCTGGACATGCTCTTCCGAATACAGCCGATGCCCCTTGGCCGTACGATGCGGGACTATCAAGCCATAGCGGCGCTCCCAGGCGCGCAAGGTCACGGCGTTGACGCCAGTCTGTCGTGCAACTTCCCGAATAGGCAGCCAGTCGCCTGGTACCTCTGGGTCGGTATCTTTCTCTGCTTCATTCATGAGTATCAAATCGCATTTCGCAGGCTGAGATTTTCCGGATGGGGTTGCATGTACACCTGAAGCGCCACATACGGGTCTGGATGTTGGCGAAAATGATGCTTGAGCAGGGTCAGAGGCACGATCAGCGGCACGATGCCCTGATGGTACTGGCTGATCACTTGCTGGATTTCCTGCTTGTCTTCACTGCTGATGGTCTGCTTGAGGTAGCCGCACAGGTGTTGCAGGACATTGGTGTGAGTACTGCGCGTTGCGCACTTTTTCAATGCTGCCATCAGGTTGCTGAAATACAGCGGGGCGATTTCGTTCGGATCACTGCGGCCCATGCTGCCGAGCATTTTGCCCAGAGCCTTGTATTGCACTGGATCGTTGGCCATCAGTTGGTATTTGTAGCGCGAATGAAATTCGGTCAGGGCGCGACGCGTCACGCCTTCTTTCAACAGCTGTTGCCAGGCGGCGTAGGCAAATACGCGGGTCACGAAGTTCTCGCGCAGCACGGCGTCATTGAGACGTCCGTCTTCCTCGACGGGCAGGTTCGGATGACGCTCGCAAAAAGCCTGCGCGTAGATACCGCGCCCGCCGCCATCGACCGGCGCACCGTTTTCACGGTAGACCTTGACCCGCTCCAGACCACAGGATGGCGACTTCTGCATGAAGATGTAACCACAGATATCGCCCAGCTCATCGGCCATCTGTACGCCGTATTCAGCCAGTGCTGCGGTCACATCCAGGTCACGATTGACCGTGCCGAGCGCCTTGGGATTCTCTGCATCACCGACCAGTCTGATCGGCTCACGCGGGATGCCCATGCCGATTGCGACTTCGGGGCATGCCTGGACGAAATCGAAATACTTGCTCAATGCCTGGGTGCACAAATGAGACTCCTTGTGTCCACCATTGAAACGAACTTCGGCGCCCATCAGGCAGGCACTGATACCGAGTTTTGGTTTTTCGATTGCGGGCATGAGCATCAACCACCTCTACAGAAGACTTGTACAGATAGAGCGCTCTGTACAACTTGGCTTCATCATAGGTGTGTAGCTGTACAAGTCAAATTCTTTGTAGAGGGCTTTTGAGTCTGCTCCTGATAGGCGCTGACTCTCGTTCCACACGCTCTGCGCAGGAATCATCATCAAGACGTGTGCCCAGCTACTTCCAGCCCATGCGCCATGTGTCCGATTGTTGCAACACCTGCCACGGCAGCCGCTCGCTGCGTTGCGTCAACACGGCCTGTAGTTCGATTTCCAGCACAGTGCCTTCTTCGTCCTTGAACAACTCGGTCACCAGAAAGTGCTTCTCGCGATTGACCGGGGTGGCTGCCGTCCACTTCGACAGCAGCAGTTTGCGCGGATTGATCTGGTTCATTGCATGTGTTCCAGCAACCGGCGTGCCGCTTCCTGGCCACTCAGCCATGCGCCTTCCACTCGCCCCGACAGGCACCAGTCACCGCAGACATAAATGCCCAGGTCAGCATCAGACAGGGCGCCCCATTCGTGCGAGCCGGCAGGCCGTGCATACAGCCAGCGATGCGCCAGGCTGAATACCGGAGCGGGCATGCTGCAGTCGACCAATTCGGCGAAAGCGCCATGCAAATGTTCGATGACCTGCTCTCTGGAGGCGTCGAGATGCTGTCGGCTCCATTGGCTGGTGGCGTGCAGCACCCAGGTATCGAGGGTGTCATCACGCTCGGGTTTGCTGCGATTACGTGCCAGCCAGTCCAGCGGGCTGTCTTGCACGAAGCAGCCCTGCATAAGCGTTTGCAGCGGCTTCTCGAAGGCCAGAGCGACTGCCCAGGTCGGCTCCATCTTGACGCCTGCTACCACGCTGGCCAGTTTCGGTGCGTCAGCCAGCAATGCAGTGGCCTGTGGGGCAGGGGTTGCGATGATCACATGGCTGAACGGGCCGTGGTTTTTGCCCTCGGCGTCCAGCAGGTTCCAGTGTTCTTCCCCGCGAAACACTTCAGTGATACGGCACGAGAACGACACTGGAAGGTCGCCGCGCATGGCTCGGGTGATGGCGCTCATGCCTGGCTTGCCGACCCAGCGCACTTGTTCATCGGGAGAAGGGGTGAGCCTGCCGCCATGAAAGTTGTAGAGCGACGGGGTCCATTCAGCGACATGCCCTTGAGCCTGCCATTGCTTGACGGCAGTCGCAAAACGCCTGTCTCGTGCGGTGAAATATTGTGCGCCCATGTCCAGCGAACCCGCGTCGCTGCGCTTGCTCGACATCCGACCGCCGCTGCCGCGGCTTTTGTCGAACAGGTGCACCTGATGCCCGGCGTCTGTGAGCGCCCGGGCGGCTGAAAGTCCGGCGATACCGGTACCGATGATTGCGATTGGGACAGTCATAGGGGCCTCGTTACCTTGTCTGTACAGACTACGCCGTAGTTAAAACCTGTACAATCTTCTTGTTTGGTATAAGTTGCAGAGGTTTTCGAGTCTGCACAGTGAGTCACATTGCTACCTGCAAGGTCGAACCGATCAGCCACCCGGTCAGGGCGTTCAAAGCGGCGACCTGTTCAGGTGTGGCCTATGGTTCAGTAAACAGTTTCGTTTTTCTGACGAGCGAAGCTGTTGAAAATAAGACAACTCAATTGTCATGCACGCCACGCGAGGTTACCTGCCATGCACATATTGCTGACCGGTGGTACTGGTTTGATCGGAAGAGCGCTCTGTCGCCTGTGGTCCGCCCAAGGCCATGAACTGACCGTGTGGAGTCGCCAACCCGCCGATGTGGCCCAATTGTGTGGTCCCACTGTGCGCGGCATTGCCCGTCTCGACGAGTTGGGCGAGCAGCCGGTGGATGCGATCATCAACCTGGCCGGCGCACCGATTGCGGATCGTCCGTGGACGCGCAAACGCCGACTGTTGTTGTGGGAAAGCCGTATCGGTCTGACTGAACAATTGCTGACGTGGCTGGGTAGCCGCTCGCAGAAGCCTGCGCTGATGATTTCAGGCTCTGCTGTCGGTTGGTATGGCGACAGCAGCGAGCGCGAAATCGACGAAACGTCACCACCTGCCAAGGAAGACTTCGCCAGCCAGCTGTGCAACGCCTGGGAAGAAACCGCGCAGCGTGCCGAAGCGCTGGGCGTGCGTGTCGTGCTGCTGCGCACCGGTCTGGTGTTGTCGGATCGCGGCGGCTTCTTACAGCGTCTGTTGCCGCCTTTCAAGTTCGGTATGGGTGGCCCGATTGGCAACGGTCGGCAGTGGATGCCGTGGATTCACATTCAGGATCAAATTGCCGCGATTGATTTTCTGTTGAATCTGAATGAAGCAAAGGGTCCTTATAATGTCTGCGCGCCGTCGCCGGTCCGCAATCGTCAGTTTGCCAAGACGCTGGCAGGCATTCTGCATCGGCCTGCGTTCATGCCCATGCCTGCGCTGGCATTGAGAGCGCTGCTGGGCGAATTGTCGGTCTTGTTGCTGGGCGGCCAGCGCGCCCGGCCTGCACGTTTGCAGCAAGCCGGTTTCACGTTCAAGTACACCGAACTCGATACTGCCCTGCAGGATTTGCTGGGCCGCCACTGAAAGCCATTGAAATAGGATGTTGCATGACCGATCACGCTTTGTTGCTGGTCAATCTGGGTTCACCTGCTTCTACTCAAGTGGCAGACGTGCGCAGTTACCTGAACCAGTTCCTGATGGACCCGTATGTGATCGACCTGCCATGGCCGGTGCGCAGGCTGCTGGTGTCGCTGATTCTGATCAAGCGGCCCGAACAGTCGGCGCATGCCTATGCATCAATTTGGTGGGACGAAGGTTCGCCGCTGGTAGTGCTGAGCAAACGGCTTCAGGCCGCTGTGAAAAAAGAGTGGTCGCACGGGCCGGTCGAACTGGCGATGCGTTATGGCGAGCCGTCGGTTGAAACCGTGCTGACGCGTCTGGCAGAGCAAGGCTTCAAGAAAGTCACGCTGGCCCCGCTGTATCCGCAGTTTGCCGACAGTACGGTGACCACCGTTATCGAAGAGGCCAAGCGCGTGGTGCGCGCCAAATCGCTGAAGATGCAGTTCTCGGTGCTACAACCGTTCTACGATCAGCCTGAGTACCTCAGTGCACTGGTAGAAAGTGTGCGCCCGCATCTGGAGCAGTCTTACGATCACCTGCTGCTGAGTTTTCACGGCCTGCCCGAGCGGCATCTGCATAAGCTCGACCCGACCGGCAAGCACTGCCTCAAGGACGATTGCTGCATGACCGCGCCAGCCGAAGTGCTTGCCACCTGCTATCGCGCTCAGTGCATACAATCGGCTGCGGCGTTTGCCAGGCGCATGGGTATTCCTGATGGCAAATGGTCGGTGTCGTTCCAGTCACGACTGGGGCGCGCCAAGTGGATCGAACCCTACACCGAGGCGCGCCTGGACGAACTGGCGGCGAAAGGTGTGAAGAAGCTGCTGGTCATGTGCCCGGCGTTCGTGGCTGACTGTATCGAGACGCTGGAAGAGATCGGCGACCGTGGTGCCGAGCAGTTCAAGGACGCGGGAGGAGAGGAGCTGATCCTGATCCCTTGCCTGAACGACGATCCGAACTGGGCGAAAGAATTGAGCAGACTGTGCGAGCGTGCGCCGTTGATGTTGTGATGCGCTGAACATGCAAGATGGACGCAGAGCGTCCATAACAGCCATGCCCACGCGAAACGCAGGCACGATAGCGTAATGTTGATGATCGTTCCTACGCTCCGCGTAGGAATGCATCTCGTGAAGCTCCGCGTCACATAGCCACGAGCTGCATGCCAACTTCAGAGCATTGGCACGATCGTCAAGCCCACTCCGGCCAGGTATTACGGCAACTGATCATCCAGTTGCTTGTTCTTCCAGCTGTCATTGCCCGGCAAAATCAGGTTCAGGACGATAGCGGTCACGGCGCAGAGCGCGATGCCCTTCAGGCCGAAATCGTTCGGGCCGTTGCCCGTGCCGATCAGCACGCCGCCGATTCCAAACACCAGCGTTACCGAAACGATGACCAGGTTGCGTGCTTCGGCCAGGTCGATCTTGTGGCGGATCAACGTGTTCATGCCGACCGCCGCAATCGAACCGAACAGCAGACACAGAATCCCGCCCATCACCGGCACCGGGATGCTTTGCAGCAGCGCGCCGAACTTGCCGATAAATGCCAGAGTGATCGCGAAGAACGACGCCCAGATCATGATTTGCGGGTTGTAGTTCTTGGTCAGCATCACCGCGCCGGTGACTTCGGCATAAGTGGTGTTGGGCGGTCCGCCGAACAGGCCAGCCACGGTTGTTGCAACACCATCACCGAACAGTGTGCGATGCAGTCCTGGTTTTTTCAGGTAATCGCGCCCGGTCACGCTGCCGACTGCAATCACGCCGCCGATGTGCTCGATGGCGGGAGCCAGTGCCACCGGAACAATGAACAGAATCGCCTGCCAGTTGAATTCCGGTGCCGTGAAGTGCGGCAGGGCCAGCCAGGCGGCGTCGGCAATTTTCTGGGTATCGACCACGCCGAAGTAGAACGACAGGGCAAAACCCACCAGCACGCCGGAGATGATCGGCACCAGACGGAAAATGCCTTTGCCGAACACGGCCACGATCAGGGTGGTCAGCAACGCAGGCATCGAAATCAGCATGGCGGTTTGATAGGGAATCAGCTGTACGCCATCGCCGGTCTTGCCCATCGCCATATTGGCCGCAATCGGCGCCATGGCCAGACCGATCGAGATGATCACCGGCCCGATGACCACGGGGGGCAGCAAGCGGTCAATGAATCCGGTGCCTTTGATCTTCACCGCCAGACCGAGAAAGGTATAGACGAAGCCTGCTGCCATCACGCCGCCCATGGTCGCGGCCAGGCCGAACTGACCTTTGGCGAGAATGATTGGGGTGATGAAAGCAAAGCTCGAGGCCAGAAACACCGGCACCTGACGGCCCGTGATGATCTGAAACAGCAGCGTGCCAAGCCCGGCGGTAAACAGCGCGACGTTAGGGTCGAGCCCGGTAATCAGCGGCATCAGCACCAGCGCGCCGAACGCCACGAACAGCATTTGCGCACCGGAAAGGATCGTGCGCCACAGTGGATCGTTGAACTCCTGCTGCGTCATCGGGTTACGCGTCCTTCTGTTTGGTGCCGAAAATCTTGTCACCGGCATCGCCCAGGCCCGGAATGATGTAGCCGTGTTCGTTGAGGCGCTCGTCGATGGAGGCGGTGTAGATCATCACATCCGGGTGGGCCTTTTCCACTGCCGCAATACCTTCGGGTGCAGCGACCAATACCATGGCGCGGATTTCCTTGCAGCCAGCTTTCTTGAGCAGGTCGATGGTCGCGACCATGGAGCTGCCGGTGGCCAGCATCGGGTCGATGATCATGGCCAGACGCTCGTCGATCTCTGGGACCAGCTTTTCCAGATACGTATGCGCTTGCAGGGTTTCTTCATTGCGGGCCACGCCCACGGCACTCACCTTGGCGCCCGGAATCAGGCTGAGCACGCCATCGAGCATGCCTATACCGGCGCGCAGGATGGGCACCACGGTAATTTTCTTGCCGGCGATTTTCTCGACCGACACCGTACCGGCCCAACCCTGGATATCGTAGTTTTCCAGCGTAAGGTCGGCAGTTGCTTCATATGTCAGCAGCGCTCCGACTTCCTGAGCCAGCTCACGGAAATTCTTGGTGCTGATGTCGGCGCGGCGCATCAGGCCGAGCTTGTGGCGGATCAGCGGATGACGGATTTCACGAATGGGCATGGGGAAAAGCTCCAGCGGGGCAAAAAATCGGCCTAGATTAATCTATTCAGCTGTTACTGTCTTAAAGCGCGTGCAGTATCAGCTGGAAGCTTCGACGTTCGCGGCTTTTAGAAGACACTCGCAACGTTAGTCCAGAATCGCTTGCTCTGGATTGAACGGATGCGTACCTTTGCCCGCTTTTCTTGAACTGCCTTACCTGGAGAGCGTCATGTCCGCTGATCTCGAGCATATCCGTCAAATCATGCGCGAAGCTGACTGCCTGTATACCGAGGCACAAGTCGATGCTGCCATCGCCCGCGTCGGTGCGCAGATCAATGCCGAACTGGCAGATCGCAACCCGGTTGTGTTCTGCGTGATGAACGGCGGCCTGATTTTTTCGGGCAAACTGCTGACTCACCTGAACTTCCCGCTGGAAGCGTCTTACCTGCACGCGACACGTTATCGCAATGAAACCACGGGCGGCGATCTGTTCTGGAAAGCCAAGCCTGAGGTCTCGTTCATTGATCGTGACGTGCTGAT
Organism: Pseudomonas syringae CC1557; assembly: GCF_000452705.1. NCBI lineage: Bacteria > Pseudomonadati > Pseudomonadota > Gammaproteobacteria > Pseudomonadales > Pseudomonadaceae > Pseudomonas > Pseudomonas syringae. Next base: position 4,605,129 of record NZ_CP007014.1, on the reverse strand, counting down.
CATCGATGACATCCTAGATGAAGGTCACACCCTGGGCGCTATCATCGATTTCTGCAAACACGCCGGTGCCCGCGCTGTACATACCGCAGTGCTGATTGACAAGGATCACGACCGCAAGGCCCGTCCGGACCTGAAAGCCGATTATGTAGGCTTGCCGTGTATCGACCGTTACATCTTCGGTTTCGGTATGGACTACAAAGGCTACTGGCGCAATGCTGCTGGCATCTATGCGGTCAAAGGGATGTAAGGCATCCTGACGGCCGCCTCTGTCTTGAAAGAGCGCGGCCGTCGATTCGCAATTATCTGGAAACCCTCAATGAAGTTACTGATTCCCGGCGCCCTGGCGTTGGTGCTGTTGTCTGGTCAGGCATTCGCGGCACCCGCCGCGCCGGCATCGACCAGCCCTATGCACGAGCAATATCTGCCGCCTGATGACCTGAGCCTGCGTGAAGGTGTGCCGGAGCAGCAACAGTTGATGCAGGTGACTGAGTACACGATTGTTGCCGGTAATCAGAGGCAATCCAGTCAGCAACCCATCCCGGTGACCTCACCCCTGTCGCTGCGCCTCAATGGCAAGTCGCTGAACAAGGGCGCGTCGATCTCGCAGGTGCTGGTGCATTTTGATGGCGGCGAAAACAAAAGCCTGAAGAAGCCCACTTACGATGAAGCATCCCGCACGCTGACGCTTTATTACCCGCTGTCACAGTATCGGATACTGGTTGACCTGCTGCGCAACGAGAAGGTCTATTGCCAGTACCTGAGCTACGCCAACGGCCACATCTGGGCCGATCTGCATACCACTGCACATGCGCGTTGAGCCCTGCGCTCGCCGGGGGGTAAACTGCCCGCCCGTGAAAGTGTCTGCGACAAGTTGGAGCCTGTAATGCGTAAAGACAAGAAACAGTTGATTGGTGATGAGATCGGCGACGAGCAGATCAAGTTGTTCCTCGACTTCGAACCGTATGATGCTACCTCGCCGTCGCTGCACAAACTGATCAAGGCCTACCGTGGCCTGCGCATAAACGACTTTGAGCGCTTTCTGGTGTTCTTCAAGGAAGCGGGCCATGACTTCGATGGCAAGGACGAGCACGGCAACGACTTCATCGCCCTGATCAAGGATCAGCGCAATGCAGACGAGTACATCGAACTGATCGAAAAAGCCCGCGGCTGACTATCGTGCCAATGCTCCGCGTTGCCAGAGCTGGACGCAGAGCGTCCGGAACTTCTTTCCCACGCGGAGCGTGAGGAACGAGAGGCGCACAAGAGAACACCTATCGTGCCAACGCTCCGCGTTTGCATGCATTTCGTGACGCTCTGCGTCACACAGCTACGCTGCACAGCACGCGGAGCACCTCGAACCGTATTCCCACGCGGAGCTTAAGACGAACGCCGCAGCTACTTCCGAGCCTGATACGCCTTGCCGTAATGTTTTTCCAGTCGCGACTGCAACAGCTCCAGCCCGATCGACATGATCCAGTACAGCACCGCTGCGGTGGTCAGCATCTCGATGTAGCGATAGCTGGACCGGCCATAGGACTGGGCCAGAAACATCACTTCCCAGACGCCCATCACCGAGATCAGTGACGAGTCCTTGAGCATGGAGATGAACTGGTTGGTGGTCGGCGGGATGATGGTGCGCATGGCCTGGGGCAGTGTGACGCGCCAGAAGATCTGCGCCGGACGCAGCGCCAGGGCAAGCGCAGCTTCACGCTGCCCGGCCGCAACGCCGATGATCCCGGCACGGAAGATCTCGCTCAGATAGGCCCCATAGTTGAGCGACAAGGCAATAACCCCCGCCATGATCGCGCCCGGCACAATGCCCACCTGCGGCAAGCCCAGATAGATCAGCAGAATCTGGATCAGCAGCGGTGTACCGCGAAAGAACGAGGCGTAAAAGCTGGCGATGCCGAACGCGACAGCACTGCTGGACAGCCTCGCCAGCGCTGTGACAAAGCCCAGCACCACTGACACGACAATCGAGCATACCGACACAAACAGCGTCAGCGCCGCGCCTTGCAGAAAGCCGTTGGGCGCCAGATGCAGGCCAATCAGATTGGGCAGTTTGTCGAGAATGATCGACAGCTTGAGGTCGAAACTCAGAAAGAACCCGGCGAACAGCACAAACATGACCAGCCAGGTCAGGTAAAGCCGCGTGCGGAAACCGAAGACTCGTTTGAGCAGGCCTTGATCAGCCTGCTCAGGTGGGCGTTGGGGCTCGAAAGAAGTCATTTGCTGATATCAGCACCGATCCACTTTTGTGACAGCTTGCTCAAGGTGCCGTCTTTCTTGAGTTCAGCGAAGACCTCGCGAACCTTGGCGTCCCATTCCGGATCGTCTTTCTCGATGGCCACCGAGTTGGGTTCTTCGTACAGCGTTTCACCGGCCAGTTTGAAGCGCTTGTCCTGATCCAGACGCGGCTTTGCCGTCACCAGATTGGTGAGGATAGCGTCCAGCCGCTTGCCAGCGCCGAGACCGAGGTCCTGAAAGGCCACGTTGTCGTTGTCATACGGGGCGATCTGCACGTCTTCGAACGGGTACTGCAACGGCTTGTCTTCCGCGCCGTCGATGACCAGGTTCTTGTTCAGGTAACTTTCGTAACTGGAGGCGCTGGTCAGGCCGACTTTCTTGCCACTCAAGTCCTTGGCCGAGTGGATGCGGTCGTCGGTGGCGTTGACCACAATGACCGCCGGCGAAGCGTAATACTCGACCGGGAAGTTGAAGACCTCAGCGCGTGCCTTGCTTGGGGTCATCGAGCAGACGCAGATGTCATAGCGGCCGCTCCAGTGACCTGCCGCAATCACGTCCCAGGAGGGTGTTTCGAGGCGCAATTTGACGCCCAGCTTCTGCGCAACGGCCTTGGCTACGTCCACATCGAAGCCGTCCAGTTCGTTCTTGTCATTCAGGAAAGAGAAGGGCGGGTAACTTTCCATCAGGACGTTGACCAACTCTTTGTTTTTCTGCACGCGATCCAGCGTGGCGCCGGCCAGAGCTTGAGTGGAGGCAGCCAGAGTGACCAGGCCAATGCCCAGCAGAGCGCGATAATTCACAAATGACCCCTGAAAAAGTGTTTGTGGTTTGAGTGAGGGGACGTATTAAATACGGTATACAAGACTGACTCATAATGAGTTTTTTTCATATACATATAAGCAGATCACATATGACCCAAGGCACAACTGTAATTCTCGATGGCGGCATGGGCCGCGAACTACAGCGTCGCGGTGCGCCGTTTCGTCAGCCCGAATGGTCGGCGCTGGCGTTGAGCGAAGCGCCTGAGGCGGTCAGTGCAGTACACGCCGCTTATATCGAAAGTGGCGCTCAGGTCATTACCAGCAACAGTTATGCGGTTGTACCGTTTCACATTGGCGAAGAGCGCTTCGCGCGTGAAGGTCAGGCGTTGGCAGCACTGGCCGGGCAACTGGCACGTGGGGCAGCCGATGCCTCGGGCAGTCGTGCGCGCGTGGCCGGTTCGATCCCGCCGCTGTTCGGCTCCTATCGCCCGGACCTGTACCAACCTGAGCTGGCGGCCGATGTGCTGAAACCGCTGGTTGCCGGTTTGTCGCCTTATGTCGACCTGTGGCTGGCCGAAACACAGAGCTGCATCCTCGAAGCGCAGACCATTCGCGCCGGTCTGCCGGTTGACGGCAAGCCGTTCTGGTTGTCATTTACCTTGCAGGATGAAGACACCGACGCGGTTCCGCGCCTGCGTTCCGGCGAGCCGGTTGCCGACGCGGCAAGGGCTGCGGCCGAGATGGGCGTTGCGACGCTGCTGTTCAACTGCAGCCAGCCGGAAGTGATTGGTGGTGCGATCGATGCAGCGCGTGAGGTATTTGAATCGTTGGGGGTCGATATCGCCATTGGCGCTTACGCCAACGCTTTCCCGCCGCAGCCCAAGGATGCCAAGGCCAATGACGGTCTGGACGAGTTGCGTGAAGATCTCGACCCGCAGGGCTACCAGCAGTGGGCGGCGGACTGGGTCAAGCGCGGTGCCACGCACATTGGCGGTTGCTGCGGGATTGGCCCGGAACATATCGCGGTGCTGTCGAAAAGCCTCTGACGGGCGCTGATAAAAAGCCCCGTGGCTTGAAAGAGCTCACGGGGCTTTTGGTTTTTACAGCGTATGGTTTTTACAGTCTGTTCACACAGCAGAAGTCATCAGGCAAACGTCTGTTCCTGATTGCTCTTCTCGACCAGTTCCAGAGCCTCGTCGTTCTGACTGCTGATGCGTTCGTAGAGCTGCGCATCGGTTTCCAGAATCTTCTCGCGAGCCGGGAAAATCTCGTTGAGTTTTGCCGCCCATTCAGTACGGGTTTTTTCCGGGAAGCAGCGCTCAAGCAGCTCCAGCATGATCGATACCGTCACCGAAGCACCTGGCGAAGCGCCGAGCAGCGCGGCCAGCGAGCCGTCCTGCGCAGAAACCAGCTCGGTGCCGAATTGCAGAACACCGCCTTTTTTCGGATCTTTCTTGATGATCTGCACCCGCTGACCCGCGACTTCCAGACGCCAGTCTTCGGCTTTTGCCTGCGGATAAAAGCGACGCAATGATTCCAGACGTTGCTCCATCGACTGCATCACTTCGCTGACCAGGTACTTTGTCAGGTCCATGTTGTCGCGTGCCACGGCCAGCATCGGCTTGATGTTGGCTATACGCACAGACAGCGGCAGGTCGAGGAACGAACCGTGTTTCAGAAATTTGGTAGTGAAACCGGCATAAGGTCCGAACAGCAGGGATTTCTTGCCGTCGACCACACGGGTGTCCAGGTGCGGCACCGACATCGGTGGGGAACCAACCGCTGCCTGGCTGTAGACCTTGGCCTGATGGTGCCGGACCACTTCCGGGTTGTCGCAACGCAGCCACTGGCCGCTGACCGGGAAGCCGCCAAACCCTTTGCTTTCTTCGATACCCGAAAGCTGCAAAAGCGGCAATGCTGCGCCACCTGCACCGAGAAACACGAATTTTGCGTCGATCTCACGCGTGCCGCCGCCGTTCACGTCCTTGACGGTCACGGTCCAGCCAGCACCCTTGCGGGTGAGGTTAGTAACACGGCTGCGGTACTTGATCTGTGCGTCCGCAGAGCGCGAGAGGTGAGTGAGCAATTGATTGGTCAGCGCACCGAAATTGACGTCAGTGCCGTTCATCATGCGCGTTGCCGCGATTTTTTCGTCGGCCGGACGCCCGGGCATCATCAGCGGCATCCACTCGGCCAGCCTGGCCTTGTCTTCGGTGTACTCCATCGAAGAGAACGCGTGATGTTTGCTCATCGCCTCGAAACGGGTCTTGAGGAACGAGATGCCTTTTTCGCCCTGCACGAAGCTCAGGTGCGGGACCTGATTGATAAACGACTTCGCCGAACCGAAGGTGCCCTTGCGTGCCAGGTAGGCCCAGAACTGCTTCGAGACCTCGAACTGGGTGTTGATGTGCACGGCTTTCTTGATGTCGATGGAGCCATCGGCGGCGGGCGGTGTGTAGTTCAGCTCGCACAGACCGGCATGACCGGTGCCGGCGTTGTTCCACGGGTTGGAACTCTCCGCAGCGCCGGAATCCATTAGCTCAACGACTTCCAGCTTGAGGCCGGGGTCGAGCTCTTTGAGCAATACCGCCAGCGTGGCACTCATGATGCCCGCTCCGACCAGTACTACGTCGACTGCTTCGTTATGCGCCATTAACGCGTCTCCAAAATCTGCAGCACCAAATTGACGGCATACGATCCTGAGGCTGATGGCCGGGTGTGCGGGGCGTGGATCAAGGTTGTGCCCTCATTTCCCGGCCAGGATCGCCTGTCCGATTCTTCGCAATTCTTCGCTTCCAAAGCGCAGGTCCCGGTCAGGCTCAGTCATGGTTCATCAGGCCAGCATGAACGCATTTTCAAGCCCGCAGGGCCATTCGACCATCGTCAGGGAGCCTGCTATCGCAAAGGCTCCGACGACGGCTTCAGGCTCCGGTGATGGAGGCGCAGCTGCGGTCAGTCCTGTGCAAAAGGGCCGGTTCAGACACTGATGGTGCATTTACAAACGCGTACCTATTCATTTGCTCGCCACACTCTTGTGAAGTAGTGAAACCCGTTTTTCACGTCCTTTTGGGAACGTGAACCAAACCTCAAAATGGCTGCGATGACAGCGCTGGCAGGTCAGGTGCATAAAGAGTGAGGCGCTGTCAGGCGAGAAAGGTTCGATACGATTCGAGCATTCTGCACCATTCATCGAGCACACCCGTGCGCAAATGACCTGTGTGGGCGGCTCTCTGTGGGCAGTACGAAGGAGCTAATACGAGGATTAGCGATGCTGCGAGGCCCGATCAGGAGACGTCCTTATAATCGGGGGGAGATTATAGCGATGAAATGACAGGAATTGATCGGTTTAAATGACTTTTATTCGCCATCGGGTCAGGCGGTGAGCAACTGGCCGCGAGTCGAGCGCATGCGAGGCTGCGCCGCGCGTGCGCTGGCGGGCAATGGCTGATTCAACCAGGCCAGTCGTTGTTCGGTCACTTCGACCCACTCGACACCGGATGGGCGCTGGGCAGAGTGCTTGAATGCACGGCAGATGCCGGCCTGATCAACGCGTGCGTAATGGCGGAATTGGCGGCGTGCCGAGAACAAGGACTGGAACAGATTCATGGCGCAGCTCCTATGACGTGGATGAGTGCCTGTGCGATGGGAGCGAGTCTGCCGCGCTGATGTTACGCCCTGATTACATTGCGCAACCTCAACGGATGGCGGTTCAGCGGCCACTGGCTACTGGTGGGCGGGTCACGCCCGCCGCTATACTGCTGCACATTCAGTGTCTGGCCCATGGAGAAATGAGCATGCTGCGTCGCATTTTGTTCGGTTTGCTTGCTGTAAGCAGTTTGACCCTGGTGGGCTGCGCCCACAGTCCACAACAATTGAGTCCTACCCCCAAGATCAACGCACAGCTTGCTCCGGTTGGTCGTGGTCAGCCTGTGGTTGTGCGCGTGGTTGACGGCCGTCCTGGTCCGACGCTGGGTACGCGGGGTGGCATGTACCCGGAAACCAGCGCCATCAGCGTCAACGGTGCTGACATCGTTCCGAAATTGCAGGCTCAGGCTGAAGCGGCAGTGCGTCTGCTGGGCTTCACTCCGACTCAGAGCGGCAACGCTCCACAGTTGACGGTCACGCTGGCGGACCTGAAGTACCAGTCGCCGAAAGAAGGCCTGTACGTGACCGAAGCCACCATCAGCTCGACATTCCGTGCTGACGTGCGCAACAACGGCCGTACCTACAGCGGTCGTTACGCAGCATCGCTGGACCAGCGTTTCGGCATGGCGCCGAACCAGGAAACCAACACCAAGCTGGTCAGTGACGTGTTGAGCGACGCGCTGACCCGCGTCTTCCAGGACGCGACCATCGGTTCGACCCTGTCGCAGTAAACCCAGCGGTCATTAAAAAGCCCGGCCCCTGTTGAAGAGGCCGGGCTTTTTGTTTTCTGGTGGTTGGCCGCCGGGCAATAGCGGTCCGGCTCAGGCTGCCTGCTGATAGAACTCCAGAAAACTGAAGCCGGTGTCCTGATCCAGGTCCGGCAGGTCGTGATGAACATGTCCGCCCAGTGCGCAATAGACCAGCCAGTGGCGGTCCTGAACGTTGAAGGCCAGGCCATCGATCAACTCCTGCTGCTCATCGCTCTGGGCCATGAGATAAAGGCGATCCTGATTTTTTGCGTGCAGCATGACAAGCTCCAAAAAGAGTGAAGTCCGTTTCTTGAGGAGCCACACAATGCAGGCGCTTCGTTACGCTTGGGTGACAGCGGCGGGGTATTTTTGTGCAGGATGTTTCGGCGTGCCACAGCGTCAGGCGCAAAGCATCGAGAACGGCAGGCCAACGCAGAGCATTGGCACAAGCGTTACAAGATTCTCGTTCCGCACGCTCCGGCGTGGGAGTCGACAAGCGCCAGAAGCGCCTTGCCGTCCTGACCATCCAGGCGCGTGGCCAGAACCTTGACCCCTTTGACATCCTGCGCAGCCGACGACAGATCGTCACCGGCGGCACTGGCTGCCTTGGCTTGCAGTTGTTCCAGTTGCTTTTCCAGCAGACGGTTGCGCTCAAGCACAGCTGTCAGCTTGTCCAGCAGGTTGTCGCGATTGCCTTTGACCAGCGTCGCGGCTTCCTTGAGTTGATCTTCCGCCGAATTCAGCCAGGCGAGTGCCGCAGCACCGGTCACCGCTTCGATACGGCGCACGCCGGCAGCAACGCCACCTTCACTGACGATCTTGAACAGCGCGATGTCACCGGTGCGGTTGGCGTGAATGCCACCACACAGCTCGACGGAAAACTCGCCGCCCATGCTCAGCACACGAACGCTGTCGCCGTACTTCTCGCCAAACAGCGCCATGGCGCCTTTCTTTCTGGCGGTTTCGATGTCGGTTTCTTCGGTAACCACTGGCGTGTTCTTGCGAATCTCGGCGTTGACGATATCTTCCAGCGCACGCAATTGCTCAGGCTTGATGGCCTCGAAGTGGCTGAAGTCGAAACGCAGACGCTGACTGTCGACCAGCGAGCCTTTCTGCTGAACGTGCTCACCCAGTACCTGACGCAATGCGGCGTGCAGCAAGTGAGTGGCCGAATGGTTCAATTTGGTTGCATCGCGGACTTCATCAGCCACCTGTGTTTCAACCTGCGCACCAACGCTCAGGCTGCCGGACGCCACAACGCCGTGGTGCAGGAATGCGCCGCCGGTCTTGGTGGTGTCGCTGACGTCAAAGCGCGCTTCGCCAGCCAGCAGGAAGCCGCTGTCGCCGATCTGGCCACCCGATTCGGCATAGAACGGCGTGATGTCGAGGATCACAACGCCCTCCTCACCTTCGTTCAGGTGCGTGACGGACTGACCTTCCTTGTACAGAGCAACGACTGTGGCACTGCCGGTGGTCGCCGAATAGCCGGTGAACTGAGTGGCCACATCGACCTTTACCAGGCTGTTGTAGTCCATACCGAACGAGCTGGCCGAACGAGCGCGCACGCGCTGAGCGTCCATTTCGCGCTCGAAGCCTTCTTCGTCCAGTGTCAGATTACGTTCACGGGCGATGTCACCGGTCAGGTCCATCGGGAAACCGTAAGTGTCATACAGCTTGAACACGACTTCGCCGGGCACCACGGTGCCTTTCAGCTCGGCCAGATCCTGCTCAAGGATCTTCAAACCCTGTTCCAGGGTCTTGGCGAACTGCTCTTCTTCGCCTTTGAGGACGCGCTCAATGTGCGACTGTTGTTGCACCAGCTCAGGGAATGCCGAGCCCATTTCGGCGACCAGTGCCGCTACGATCTGATAGAAGAAGCTGCCCTTGGCACCCAGTTTGTTGCCATGACGGCAGGCGCGCCGAATGATACGGCGCAGCACGTAGCCGCGGCCTTCGTTGGAAGGCAGCACGCCATCAGCGATCAGGAAGCCGCACGAGCGGATGTGGTCAGCCACAACCTTCAGCGAGGCCTGATTGTCGTTGCTGCAACCGATGGCCTTGGCTGACGCAGCCAGCAGGCTCTGGAAGAGGTCGATTTCGTAGTTGGAATGCACGTGCTGCAGGACGGCACTGACACGCTCCAGGCCCATACCGGTGTCCACCGACGGCGCTGGCAGCGGGTGCAGCACGCCGTCTGCGGTGCGGTTGAACTGCATGAACACGTTGTTCCAGATTTCGATGTAACGGTCGCCATCCTCTTCCGGCGAACCCGGCGGGCCGCCCCAGATTTCCGGGCCGTGATCGAAGAATATCTCGCTGCAAGGACCGCACGGGCCGGTATCACCCATGGTCCAGAAGTTGTCGGAAGCGTAAGGCGCGCCTTTGTTGTCGCCGATGCGAACCATGCGCTCGGCAGGCACGCCGACCTCTTTGGTCCAGATGTCGTAGGCTTCGTCGTCAGTCGCGTAGACCGTGACCCAAAGCTTTTCCTTGGGCAGGTTCAGCCACTTTTCGGAGGTCAGAAAGGTCCAGGCGTAGGTAATGGCATCACGCTTGAAATAGTCACCGAAGCTGAAGTTGCCCAGCATTTCGAAAAAAGTGTGGTGACGAGCGGTATAGCCGACGTTTTCCAGGTCGTTGTGCTTGCCACCGGCGCGCACGCATTTCTGACTGGTGACAGCGCGGGTGTAGGCGCGTTTTTCCTGGCCCAGGAAGCAATCCTTGAACTGGTTCATGCCTGCGTTGGTGAACAGCAGGGTTGGGTCGTTGCCCGGAATCAAGGAGCTTGAAGCGACACGGGTGTGGCCTTGCTCTTCGAAGAAGCCAAGGAAGGCTTCACGGATTTCTGCGCTTTTCATAGGTTCTTCCACGGAGACTGCGGCCAGAGGCAAGTGCAAAACGTCAAATGACGTAGCGACGGCAAAGGGCCGCATTATATAGGCGTTGCGCCCTCGGTACAGTGTGTTTGTGCGATAGAAACAAGTAACTGGATTATCGGCATGTCATGAGTGTTCAAACGCTGCGAATGCTTCGACCACCTGCTCTGTCTGAGCACGCGAGACATTCAGGTGGGTGACCATGCGCAGCCTCGGCGCAGCAGTGAGCAGGATGCCACGCTCGGCGCAAAAGGCCTTGAGCGCGGCGGCGCGCTCCCCGACCTGCACATAGACCATGTTGGTCTGCACCGGCTCGACGCTGTAACCCAGTTCGCTCAGGCCCTTGGCCAGAAACGCTGCGTTGGCATGATCGTCCGCCAGTCGCTCGACCTGATGATCCAGTGCGTAGAGCCCGGCGGCTGCGAGGCTGCCGGCCTGACGCATGCCGCCGCCAACCATTTTACGCAGGCGACGCGCCTTGGCGATCAGCGCCTGCGATCCGCACAGCACCGAACCGACCGGCGCACCCAGGCCCTTGGACAGGCACACGGACACTGAATCGAAGTGCCTGGTGATCTCGCGCGCATCGACGCCCAGCTTCACCACTGCGTTATACAGCCTGGCACCGTCCAGATGCAGCGCGATGCCCTTATCCAGCGTGAGTTTGCGCGCAGCGGCGAGGTAAGCCTGAGGCAGCACTTTGCCCTGCATGGTGTTTTCCAGTGCCAACAGCCGTGTGCGGGCAAAGTGAATGTCGTCGGGTTTAATGAAGTCGCACACTTGCTGAAGGTCAAGCGAACCATCAGCCTGCACTTCAAGCGGCTGCGGCTGGATCGAACCCAGCACCGCCGCGCCGCCACCTTCGTACTTGTAGGTATGCGCCTGCTGGCCGACGATGTATTCGTCGCCGCGCTCACAGTGCGCCATCAGCGCCAGCAGATTGCTCATGGTGCCGGAAGGCACGAACAGTGCGGCGTCAAACCCGAGACGCTCGGCGAGAGTTGCTTCGAGCAGATTGACCGTCGGGTCCTCACCATAAACATCATCGCCTACAGGCGCATGGGCCATGGCGTCGAGCATGCCCGCCGTGGGCAGAGTCACTGTGTCGCTGCGCAGATCGATGACGGTCACGAAAAAGCTCCCTGAAATTGAAAATCGATAATGCATGCAACCTTTGGCTTGCAACAAGGCATTACTTGAGCCGGCATACATGATAATCAAGCGCTACGACTGCCGATACGCTGTTTCCTTAGATGAAAAAGGTAGGTGTACCGTACGAAAGTGTCCATGCATGATTGATTGATCTGTGATAAAAATCCCCCGCCGGCCACGTAAAGTGACGGCAACGTTCTCAGGGCGGGGTGCAACTCCCCACCGGCGGTAATGGCGCGCAATGTGTCTAGCCCGCGAGCGCTTGCAGGTCGCAGCTTTGGCGGGCGATCTGCAAGGTCAGCAGACCCGGTGTGATTCCGGGGCCGACGGTCATAGTCCGGATGAAGAGAGAGCGGGATTGGTGTCTGCAAGAACGTCTGCAAAACCTCATCATGAACGACATCGTTCAGGAGGCTTTCCTACGCGACTTGAATCCCTTTCGATCCAAATGCCCTGTTTTTTTCATAAACAGGAGTCAGAACACGTGCAACCAACCGCAATTGACAGCAAAAGCAAAAACCATTCGAACGAACGCGTCGCTTTCATCCAGGCCTGCTGGCACAAAGATATCGTCGACCAGAGCCGTAAAAGTTTCATCGCCGAAATGGCCAATCAGGGCTACGCCGAAAGTGACATCGACATCTTTGAAGTCGGTGGTGCTTTTGAAATTCCGCTGCACGCAAAACTCCTCGCCAATAGCGGTCGCTATGCGGGCATCGTCGGTGCCGCACTGGTGGTGGACGGTGGTATCTACCGCCACGAATTCGTCGCGCAGTCCGTGGTCAGCGCGTTGATGCAGGTCCAGCTGGAAACCGAAGTACCGGTCTTCTCCGTGGTCCTGACACCGCACCATTTTCATTCGGGCGAAGAGCATCAGAAGTTCTTTTTCAATCACTTCGTGCACAAAGGCGAAGAAGCGGCGAAGACCTGCGCGGACACCTTGAACAAGGTCCGTAGCCTGCGTCGTCTGGATGCACAGCAGAAAGCCGCCTGCTGAAACGCGTAGCAGCGACACGAGAGACGTTCGTCAGGACGACTCTCGTTCCTGTGAGAACGTAGCTCTAGACGCTCTGCGTCGCAAAGAGGACGCGGAGCGTCCAGAACGGCATGCCGACGCGGAGCGTCGCACGATAGTTGAGATTATCGTTCCGCACGCTCCGCGTGAGAATGCAGTTCACGACGCTCTGCGTCGCAAAGATGCCGGCACCTTTTGCGAAGGCATCAGACGGCGTAACCTGCCAGGTCCAACGTCAACCCTCCATGAGGTCTCACATGTACTTGGCAGAATTTCTCACCGTTGCTCTGATTCACCTGCTGGCCGTTGCCAGTCCCGGTCCGGACTTCGCGGTCGTGGTACGGGAAAGCGTGACCCATGGCCGCAAGGCGGGCACTTGGTCAGCGCTGGGTGTCGGCTCGGCCATTTTCCTGCATGTGGGCTATTCACTGCTGGGGATCGGGATCATTGTTTCTCAGTCGATTGTGTTGTTCAACGCGCTGAAATGGGCGGCGGCTGCGTATTTGCTGTACATCGGTATCAAAGCCTTGCGCGCCAAACCGGCTGCGGCGGGCGACGAGGCGGCGATCAGCAAGGCGCCCGGCGAACGCACTGCTCGGGGCGCCTACATCAGTGGTTTCGTTACCAACGGCCTGAACCCCAAGGCGACGCTGTTTTTCCTGTCGCTGTTCACGGTGGTGATCAACCCGCATACCCCGCTGCCGGTGCAGGCCGGGTATGGCGTGTACCTGGCGGTGGCCACGGCGGCCTGGTTCTGTCTGGTGGCGCGATTGTTCAGTCAGGCACGGGTACGCGCCGGTTTTGCGCGCATGGGCCACTGGTTCGACCGGGCCATGGGCGGTGTTCTGGTCGCGTTGGGCATCAAGCTCGCACTGACCGAGGTGCGCTGAAATTCCCGGGTTAGCAGTGCTTCTACCTGACCAGTTACCCCGCGAGCGCCGGTCGACACCGCATTCCCAACGCTGATTTCACGGGATTTTACTGGCAGAAGAAGGCTCTAGCGTCCATATTTCAGGCCTCGCCTGTGGACTTTGAAAAGGGACTCATATGTTACAGACTCGCGTTCTTCCGCCTGCCGATGGCGCTTATCAGTACCCTCTGTTAATAAAACGCCTGTTGTTATCCGGCAGGCGTTATGAAAAGACGCGTGAAATTGTCTACCGTGATTCCGTCCGCTACACCTACCAGACCCTCAACGAACGTATCGCTCGCCTGGCCAACGCGCTAACCGCCGCAGGCGTGAAGGCCGGGGATACGGTGGCCGTCATGGACTGGGACAGCCACCGCTATCTGGAATGCATGTTTGCGATTCCGATGCTGGGCGCGGTGATCCACACCGTCAACGTCCGGCTGTCTCCAGAACAGATCGCCTACACCATCAACCATGCCGATGACCGCTTTGTACTGGTGAATAGCGAGTTCGTCGGCCTGTATCAGGCCATGTCCGGGCACCTGACTACGGTCGAGAAAACCCTGTTACTGACCGATCAGGCGGAAAAGACTGCCGAGCTGCCCAATCTGATCGGCGAATACGAAGAATTGCTGGCGGCCGCCAGCCCCGAATACGCGTTCGAGGACTTCGACGAAAATTCGGTCGCGACCACGTTCTACACCACGGGCACCACCGGCAACCCCAAAGGGGTCTATTTCACCCATCGTCAACTGGTGCTGCACACCCTGGGCGTGGCGACCATCATGGGGTGCATTGACAGTACCCGGCTGCTGGGCACCGATGACGTCTACATGCCCATCACGCCAATGTTTCATGTGCATGCCTGGGGCATTCCGTATGCCGCCACCATGCTCGGGCTCAAACAGGTTTATCCCGGCCGTTACGAGCCCGAGATGCTGGTGGAGTTGTGGCGCCGGGAGAAGGTGACCTTCTCGCATTGCGTGCCGACCATCCTGCAAATGCTGCTTAACGCCAAAGGGGCGCAGGATGCGGATTTCGGCGGCTGGAAAATCATCATTGGCGGCAGCGCCCTGACTCGCACCCTCTATCAGGCGGCCAAGGCCAGGGGTATCCAGCTCACCGCCGCCTATGGCATGTCGGAAACCGGGCCGCTGATTTCCGTGGCGCACATCAACGAAGAGCTGAAAGCCGGCAGCGAAGACGAGCGCATCACTTACCGGATCAAGGCCGGTGTTCCCGGCATGCTGGTCGAGGCGGCGATCATCGATCAGGAGGGCAACTTTCTGCCAGCCGATGGCGAAACCCAGGGCGAGCTGGTGCTGCGTGCGCCCTGGCTGACCGAAAGCTATGTTCGCGAGCCTGAGAAAGGCGCCGAATTGTGGGCCGGTGGCTGGCTGCATACGGGCGATGTGGCCACTCTGGACGACATGGGGTTCATCGACATTCGTGACCGCATCAAGGATGTCATCAAAACCGGTGGTGAGTGGATTTCGTCACTGGAGCTTGAAGACCTGTGCAGCCGCCACCCTGCTGTCCGCGAAGTGGCTGTGGTCGGTATCGCTGATCCGCAATGGGGCGAGCGGCCGTTTGCCTTGCTGGTGATTCGCGAAGGCCATCCGTTCGACGCGACTGAATTGAAGGAACACCTCATGCCTTTTGTCGTTAATGGTCACATCAACAAATGGGCCATTCCCCGCCAGATCGCGCTTGTTACTGAAATTCCCAAGACCAGTGTCGGCAAGCTCGATAAAAAGCGTATGCGTCTGGATATCGTCGAGTGGCAAAACAGCAACAGCGCGTTTCTCTCCACGCTCTGATGATTGACGCTTGCCGTGCCTGTCGGGTACGGCAAGCGTCTGCGTCGCCGGTCCTGCTCTGCGACTTGCCAAATTTTCTATTTCAGCCATTCTCCCCGCCTGACTTTTGCGCAGCGGCTCGAAAAAGAGCGGGCCAGAGGCGTTGGTTCTGCAAATCACCCTTTAGAGGGATCAAGGGGCGGAGTCTGCTGGCTATAGTCGCCACAGGGAATGAGTGACCGCGGACCTGGCGTGTGAGTTGATTCGATGACTGAATCGTTTTCCGGATTTTCCCACTGCCATAACAATAAAACACACGGAGTAGCATCGATGACTACCACAACCCTGTTCTGGCGGCGGGCAAAGCTGCCGCTGGCCGTGAGTCTTGCTTCGTCACTGGCCGGCCCGGCGTTCGGCGTGACGTTCAATGTCGGTGAAATCGAAGGCAGTTTCGATTCCTCGCTGTCAGTGGGGGCCAGTTGGTCGACCGCCAGCCCCGACAAGAACCTGATCGGGGCCAACAACGGCGGGCGGGGTCTGTCGCAGACGTCGGATGACGGTCACTTGAACTTCAAGCGTGGGGAGACGTTTTCGAAGATCTTCAAGGGCATTCATGATCTGGAGCTGAAATACGGCGACACCGGTGTGTTTTTGCGTGGCAAATACTGGTACGACTTCGAACTCAAGGATGAAAATCGCGAGTTCAAGGACATCAGCGACTCGGGCCGTAAAGAAGGCGCCAAGTCGTCCGGGTTCCAGTTGCTCGACGCCTTCGTCTATCACAACTACTCGATCGCGGATCAACCGGGCGCAGTACGCTTCGGCAAGCAGGTCATCAGTTGGGGCGAAAGTACCTTTATTCAGGGTGGTATCAACAGCGTCAACCCGGTCGATGTCTCGGCCTTTCGGCGTCCAGGTTCGGAAATCAAGGAAGGCCTGATTCCGGTCAACATGTTCTACGTGTCCCAGAACCTGACTGACAATCTGTCTGCCGAAGGTTTCTACCAGCTTGAATGGGACCAGACTGTCGTCGACAACTGCGGCACCTTCTTTTCGCAACCGGACGTGATCGCTGACGGCTGCAACAACAACCTCGCGGTACTGCGCAGCCGCAGCGGTTTGAACAATTCGCTGACAGCTGCCGGTCTGCCAGCCGGTGCGCGCGGGGCGGTTTTCAACTCGCTGTCACAGCAGGGCGTGGTATTCGGCAACCCGGATGAAGGCGCCGTGGTGCGGCGAGGTCCTGATCGCGATGCGCGCGACAGTGGCCAGTTCGGCTTTGCCATGCGCTACAACTTTGAGCCGCTGGACACCGAATTCGGTGCCTACATGATGAATTACCACAGCCGTGCGCCGATTTTCAGCGGGCGCGGTGGTTCGGCCGCGTCCTTCAGTCCTCAGGGGCTGGTGGGTTCACTGGTTCGCAACGGGATTCCGGTCGCAACCGCAACGCAACTTGCACCAACGCTGCTTCCGGTCGTCGTGGCGGGCAACTCCAGTTACTACGTCGAATACCCCGAAGATATCCGTCTGTACGGTCTGAGCTTCTCGACTACCTTGCCTACCGGCACCGCATGGAGTGGCGAGATCAGCTACCGTCCCAACGCGCCGATTCAGGTCAACACCACTGACATCCTGTATTCGGGCATTTCCCCGCTCAACCCCAACGTATCGCTGTTGAGTGGGCAACCGAACACCGACCAGGCAGGTTATCGCCGCAAGGAAATTACCCAGCTGCAAACCACGTTCACCCAGTTTTTCGATCAGGTCATGGGCGCAGAGCGGCTGACCCTGGTGGGCGAGGTGGGCTGGACACACGTCGGTGGTCTCGAAAGTACCTCGAAAATCCGCTATGGCCGCGACCCGGTGTATGGCCCCGGTCCTCTGCCGGGTGGCCAGTGCGCGACCCTCAACGCAGGCACGCTGACCGGCGCAGAGCAGAACAACCTGAATCGCTATTGCGAAGACGACGGCTTTACCACGGCCAATTCGTGGGGTTATCGCGGTCGCGCCATCTGGGACTACAACAGCGTATTCGCCGGGATCAACCTCAAGCCGAGCATAGCCTGGTCGCATGACGTCAAAGGCTATTCCCCCGGCCCTGGCGGCAACTTCGAAGAGGGTCGCAAGGCGGTCAGTCTGGGGCTTGATGCCGAGTACCAGAACACCTACACCGCAAACCTCTCCTACACCAACTTCTTCGACGGCAAGTACACCACGGTGGACGACCGGGATTTCGTAGCGCTCAGCTTCGGCATGAACTTCTAAGCACATGTTTTCAGGATGACGACGAACATGAAAATAACAAAAAGTCTGTTGCAAGCGGGTGTACTGGGAATGTCGTTGCTGGCGACCGGAGTTATGGCGGCAGTCTCCGCATCCGAAGCGGCAAAGCTGGGCAGCTCCCTGACCCCAATGGGGGCGGAAAAAGCCGGTAACGCGGCCAACACGATTTCTGCCTGGAGCCCGATGCTGAAAACTGCCGGTGCGGTCGACAGCAAGGGGTTCCTGGCCAACCCATATGCCAGTGAAAAGCCGCTGTTCATTATTACGGCGGCCAACGTCGAGCAGTACAAGGACAAGCTGGCACCCGGTCAATACGCGATGTTCAAGCGTTACCCTGACAGTTACCGGATTCCGGTCTACCCCACTCATCGCGGCGCCACGGTGCCGGATGAAGTGTTCGCCGCGATCAGGAAAAACGCGACTACCACCAAACTGGTCGGTGGCGGCAGCGGTCTGGAGAATTTCGACACGGCCATCCCGTTCCCGATTCCGGCCAGCGGTGTTGAAGTCATCTGGAACCACATCACCCGTTACCGGGGTGGCAGCGTGAAACGTCTGGTCACGCAGGCGACGCCGCAGCCCAATGGCTCTTACAGCCTGGTGTATTTCTCCGATCAGTTCGTGTTCCGCGACAAGATGAGGGATTTCGATCCGAAAAATCCGGGCAACGTGTTGTTCTACTTCAAGCAGGAAGTCACGGCTCCGGCGCGGCTGGCAGGCGGTGTACTGCTGGTGCATGAAACCCTCGATCAGGTAGCGGAGCCTCGCTCGGCATGGCTGTATAACGCCGGTCAGCGTCGTGTGCGGCGTGCGCCGCAGGTGTCCTACGACGGGCCTGGTACGGCGTCCGATGGTCTGCGGACCTCCGACAACCTCGATATGTACAATGGCGCCCCGGATCGCTATGACTGGAAGCTGATCGGCAAGCAGGAAATGTACATCGCCGCCAACAGCCACAAGCTGGACGATCCGACACTGAAATACGCCGACATCATCAAGGCCGGGCATATCAACCAGGACCTGACCCGTTACGAGCTGCGCCGTGTCTGGCACGTGACTGCAACGCTCAAGGAAGGCCAGCGGCATATCTACGCCAAACGCGACTTTTTCATCGACGAAGACACATGGCAGGCAGCAGTGATCGACCATTACGACGGGCGTGGTCAACTGTGGCGGGTCGCCGAAGCGCATTCGGAAAATTATTACGACAAGCAAGTGCCGTGGTATGCCGTCGAAACCCTGTATGACCTGCAATCCGGCCGCTACGTGGCCCTTGGCATGAAAAACGAAGAGAAAAAGGCTTACGAGTTCGGTTTCACAGCGGGTACCAGCGACTTCTCTCCCAACGCGTTACGCCAGGAAGGCGTGCGTTGAACGCACTGGATAAACGCCTGTGGCGACAGCTGATACCTACCGCAGGCCGATAAGCTGTTGATTCGCATGAAAGCCCCTTGAATGGGGCTTTTTTGCGCCTGTTCAGGCGGCTTATAAGCGGTAGGAATTTTGTTACAGTCTTTTCGGTGATGGACTTTCAAAGGTGCAGATTTACCCGCTAGTCTCCGAGCACCGCGATGCCGAACCAACGATTCTCACACGAGCCGGCCATGACCGATCTGTCCCGCATGCAAGGGTTTGCAGACAGCGCAATTCCTGCGCTAGAAGGGCGATTCTTTCGTCCACCGCTCCCGGAGGGCTACGTTCCACGCGCCCGCCTGTGTCAGCGCCTCGACGCCGGGTTGAGCGGTCGTTTGCTGTTGATCTGCGCTCCGGCCGGGTTCGGCAAGAGTTCGCTGGCGGTGGAGTTTTGTCAGGGCTTGCCAGACCAATGGCAGAATATATGGCTGGGGCTGAGTACTCGGGACAGTGATCCGGGCCGCTTCCTTGAAAGGCTGCTCGCCAGCCTTCAGCAGTTCTTTCCGCAACTGGGCGCCCAGGCGATGGGCCTGCTGAAAATGCGTCAGCGGCAGCAGCCGTCAGTGTTCGACGAGTGGCTTGAAGGTTTGCTCGACGAATTGGCCATGCACCTGATGCTGAGCAAGCCGCTGTTGCTTGTTCTGGATGACTACCATCTGGCCCAGGGGCCGGTACTTGATCGCTGTCTGCAGTTTTTCCTCAACCATCTGCCGGTCGGGCTGGTGGTCATGGTGACCAGCCGCCAGCGGCCGGATTGGCAACTGTCGCGCCTGCGTCTGTCGCGTCAGATGCTTGAAGTCGGCGAGCAGGATCTGCGCCTGACGCAGGCCGAATCCATCGCGGTACTGGACCAGCCGGGTCGTTCGCTTGACAGCGAGACGCTGCAACGACTGATCGTGCGCAGCGAAGGCTGGGTGGCGGGGCTGCGATTCTGGCTGCTGGCGGCTGCCGAAGCGGGTGATGGCAACGCCTTGCCGCAGGCGTTGCGCGGCAGTGAAGTACTGATTCGTGAATACCTGCTCGAAGAAGTCCTCGACTGTCTGCCTGCCGATGTTCAGGCGTTCCTTTACGACACGGCGTGCCTGGAGCGTTTTTGCTTCGAGCTGTGCGACGCCGCCCGTGACAGTCACGACAGCGAAGACATGGTGCGTTACCTGAAAGCGCATCAGGTGTTTCTGGTGCCGCTGGACGAACAGGGCCGCTGGTTTCGTTACCATCATCTGTTCTCCGACCTGTTGCGCGCGCGCCAGGCGACCGGAACGCAACCCACCCGTCTGCACCTCAACGCCTGTCGCTGGTTCAGCGCTCAGGGCTTGCTGGACGAGGCAGTCGAGCAGGCCTTGCGCGCCGGGCATCTGGATGTTGCCGCCAATCTGGTGCAGAACCTTTCCGAGGAGCAATTGCTGGCCGAACAGAATGTCGGCATGTTGCTGCGCTGGAAGATGGACTTACCGGACGAGCTGCTGACCAGTACGCCGCGCTTGATCGTCCTCTACGCATGGGCACTGGGGCTGGCCTGTCAGCTGGACGCGGCGGAGGAACTGGCCAGCCAGCTGAGTCGGTTCCTGCCCGCGCCGTCTGCCACTGCACAGAAATCCATGCTCGCCCAATGGCTGGCGCTGAGCGGCATCATTGCACGTGGGCGGGGCGACAGCGAAAAGACCGAGCGCTGTTGTAGCGAGGCGCTGCTTACGCTGCCGGAAAAGCGCTACGGCCAGCGGCTGGTCTGCCTGTCGACGCTGGCCAACCTGGCGATTGCCAACGGCGATCTCTGGCGTGCCAAGGTACTGAACCGCGACGCGCTCGAAGTGGCACAGCGGGTTGCCAATCCGCTGTTCGAAGCACTGGCGCATTATGACCGGGCCAGAGCGTTGCAGGCGCGTGGCGAAGTCAGGCGGGCGATTGAAGAAGTGCGCCAGGGTCAGCAGCGTCTCAAGGGCTTGTCCAGCGCCCGGCTGTACGCCGTTCGCGCACGTCTGACGTTGTATGAAGGCTACCTGCTGACCCTGCGCATGCAGGTCGATGAAGGGCGGGCCCTGCTACTTGCCGGTCTGGCCGAAGCACGCGCCTGCCGTGACATCAGTGTGCTGATCGGGCACTGCGTGATCGCCACGATAGAGGGCTGTGCTGGCCGTTTTGCCGAAGCGTTTGCCGAACTCGCCGAAGCCGAAAGGCTGATGCATATCTGGGACGTGCCACCGATTTACTACCTGGGCATGATCACGCTGGTGAAGTGCGAGCTGTGGCTGGTGCAGGGGCGCATCGATTTGGCCGAGGCCTGGTTGCTGCGACTGACCCACACCTGCAACGGCGGCCTTGGCGCTGCGGCTCCTGAGTGTCATCCGCAATTGCCGCAGCATATTGAGTTGCAGCGTGCGGTGCTTGAGCGATTGAAAGGCGACGGCGATGCCAGTGAACGGCGTTTGCAGGCGCTTGAACGGCGTGCTGAGGCTGTCGGTTCGCAGTTGTTGCGACTGATCGCCATGACCCAGCAGATCGGATTATTGCTGGGGCAGGCGCGGCAGGATGAGGCCCGTGCTCTGTTGCTGCGCAGTTTGCCGGTCGCGGCGGGCGGTGCGCTGCTGCCGTTCAGAGTCCTGCTTGGCGAGCATGCCCAGTGGCTGCACGAACAACTGCTTCAGGCTCCGCCCGGCACAGTACGCGATGCCTTGCTGGAAAAACTCCCGGCCTGCGCTGCTCGCGTATTACTGGAGCCTGCGCATGGCAGCGATTGCCTGAGCGTGCGGGAACTGGGCGTGCTGCAGCTGATTGCCGAAGGCTGCTCGAATCAGGAAATCAGCGAGCAACTGTTCATTTCCCTGCATACCGTCAAGACCCACGCCAGCCACATCAACAGCAAGCTGGGCGTCGAGCGGCGTACTCAGGCGGTGGCAAGGGCGAAGACACTGGGTTTGCTGGGGTGAGTGTGCAGGGCGATCAGTCTGCATTGCCTGCCCACAGCGTATCGATGTCCTCCAACCCCCAATCGGCTGGCAATTCGATTTTCACGATGGCATCGCGCTCGACAGAGTCTTCGAGGTCGATAATCTGCGCTGCGAAGGTTTTGCCCGTGTGTGCGGACATAAACACTTTTACTTTCGGCTTCAGCAGGGAATTTTCACTCTGCTCGATCACGACCCCCAGACGTCCGCTTTCCAGTCGCACCAGCGCGCCGATCGGATAGATGCCGACGGTTTTGACGAAACTCTGGAACACTACGTCATCGAAGTGGCCTTTCCACGAGGCCATTTCGCGAATCGAGTGGGCGACGCCCCAGCCTTTTTTGTAAGGCCGGTCGGAGGTGACGGCGTCGTACACATCGCACACCGCGCCCATCCGGGCAAAGAGGCTGATCTCATCGCCTTGCAGGCCATGCGGGTAGCCTGAGCCGTCGACTTTTTCGTGGTGATGCAGGCATACGTCCATGACCATTTGCGCCACCGGCTGATTTTCCTTGAGGATTTTCAGGCCCAGTTCCGGGTGGGCTTTCATGACTGCGAATTCCTCGCTCGTCAGCCGGCCGGGCTTGTTGAGCACTTCCGGGTCGATCATCATTTTGCCGACATCGTGCATCAGTCCCGCTACGCCTGCTTCGCGTATCTGTTCATCCGGCATGCCCATGCGCCGAGCGAGTGCGACCATCAGTGCACAGACTGCCACCGAATGCATGTAGGTGTATTCGTCGGATGTTTTCAGCCGTGACAGGCTGATCAGCGCATGAGGATGGCGCAGAATGGAGTTGGATATCTCCTCGACCAGCAGCAGTACATCGTCGACGTCCATCGACCTGCCCTTGCGGGCTTCGGTGAACATGTTCATGACAGCATTTCTGGCTTTGCCGCAAATGGCCCGGGCGCGCAGCACTTCCTTGTCCAGACTGACCGGAGCGGTGTCATTTGAAGCTGGCGCGGTCACTACAGGCCCTTTGATCACGCGGTATTTGCTGGTTTCAATCCAGACTTCCCGTGTGTCTGACTGCTGAATACGCTTGAGCACTTCCACATCTTCAAGCACCACTTCGACCAGGCCTATCCAGAAGGGATCGTTGGTCCACGCGCGGCAGAATTTATGAATGTGCATGCCCAGGGCAAGCTGGTCGACGGGGATTTTCTTTAACATGCTCAGTCACCCGTGTGCATTGACATCAGGGGTCGCGGGCCAGGGTTATTAGAGGGCGGCAGCGTGTTTGCTGACGCAAGCAGCGTGCCGGGTTTATCGGTCGACATGATTTCACCTGATTGGCGACAAGGATCATCCTGATCTCGTAATGCCAGTATACGGGGCTGTCTGTGAAAATCATGTCTATTTATAGAGCGTCAACAACTCGCCGGATGCTGTGTGACATTGATAGGAAAACGCTCGTTTGAAGGTTTTCTGACGCATTGAAAACATCTGAGCGTCGCCTGTTGTGTTCAAACAGTGGCCGTCGCACCTGACAGGCAGTGGTATCGGCGCCCGAAATAAACCAGTGCGGCAGTTTCAGTCTGGTGTCTGATATCCACGACTTCGCAGAGCAGAATGTCATGCGTGCCGACGCTGACGGATTGCTTCACCTGACAGTCGAGAGCCAGTTTGGCGCCATCCAGGATGGGCGAGCCTGTCACGCCGCTGTGCCACTGACCCGCGGCAAAACGCTCCTCCTGTGAGGTCTTGCCGCCGAACAGGTTGGACAGTGCCTGCTGGCTGTTATCCAGCGTGTTGACGCACAGCGTTCCATTGCCGATAAAAGTGTCATATACCGATGCCGAACGGTTGATACACACCAGCAACGTGGGTGGCTGATCCGTCACGCTGCACACGGCGGTGGCGGTAAATCCTGCCCGTCCTTCGGGGCCGTCGGTGGTAATGACGTTGACTGCTGCTGCCAGGCTGGACATCGCATTGCGAAAGTCCTGTTGGCTGACCGCTGCACTGTCAGCGGTCAAAAGAGGGCTGTCCGGGTTTTGGGCATGAGGTTGGGTCTGGGGGCGCATGGCGAGCATCCTTTCAAGAGCGAGTGTTGAGAAAATCGAGCAAGGCACGTCGAAACGGTGCCGGGTTGCTGATGCTGGAGGCGTGGCCGCCGTATTCCAGCAATGCCAGCCTGGCGTTTGGCAATGCCTCGGCCAGATGCAAGGATTGCTGCCATGGCACCAGCATGTCGTCGCGGTTGGCAATCAGCAGTGTCGGCGTGTTTATGCGCGTCAGCTGCGCCTCGATATCGAAGGTCTCCAGCGCATTGATACGCCGCAGGAGGTTATCGGTGTCGGGAAAATGCGTCAGTGCATGGGCTTCATCTTCGGTCAGGCGGGCGCTGTTGGCAGCGATCCAGTCAGCCGGATAAAGGAACAGCGCCTGAGCTTGCACATAGGCCTCAGGCCCGCTGTTCAACAGCAGTTGTCTACGGATGGAGAAGCAGCGCGCACTGTGTGGATTCGGGCTGCTCCAGGCGTTGATCAGGACCTGGCTTTGCAGCAATGCAGGACGCAACAGTGCCAGCTCCAGACCGACCAGACCGCCCAGTGCATGGCCCATGAAATGACAACGCTGGATGTTCAGCGTGTCGAGCAGATTCAACAGTTCGACGGCCATGTGCCGGATCGAGTAATCCGCCGGCAGCACCGCAGGGCTGCGTCCGGTGCCGGCGTGATCGTAGACCAGCACATGGTGATCGCGGGTCAGTGTCGACAGGTCATCCGCCCAGTAACGGCTGGCCCCGCCCAACCCGGAGCTGAGTACCAACATCGGCGCATCATCATGCTGGCAACGATGGATTTCATGAAACATGCGCGTTCTCCGGTCGTGCTGCAGATCGGTTTTCAGCCGATATGGGCGATGCTGGCGATTTCGATCAGCGCTTCGGGTTTCACCAGGCCGCACTGAATGCAGTAGCGCGCTGGTTTTTCACCTGCGAAATACTCGGCATAGACCTCGTTGACCTTTGCGTAATCGGCCCAATCACGAATCATGATCATGTTGAACGTGACGTCATCCATGGTGCCACCAGCGGTTTCGACCACGCTTTTGATGGTCTCCAGCACGTGGCGGGTCTGCGCGGTGGCGTCGCCGACATGCACCACATTGTTGTCCTTGTCGAACGGCAGAGTGCCCGACACATACAGCACGCCATCGGCCATCGAGCCTGGTACAAACGGGGCGATGGGTTTGCTGGTGCCAGCGGGAATGATCGCTTTCTTGGTCATGCTGAGGTCCTCACGAAGTGTGCCCGACAGGGGCGAAAGTGGTGCAGAAGTCATCGACGCTGGAGACCCAGCCGAAGAAGGTTTCAATGTTGAACAGCGCGGCTTGCTGAGCGAACTCGGGGCCTGCCTGATGGGTAGCATCGGCCAATACCACGCCGAAATATTCCAGGTGGAAACCGTCCCGCAAGGTTGACTCGACGCAGACGTTGGTGGCGATGCCGGTGAACACCAGGTTGCGAATGCCACGGCTGCGCAACACGCTGTCGAAGCTGGAGTTGAAGAAGCCGCTGTAACGGATTTTCGGCACCACAATGTCGCCAGGCTGCGGCGTCAGTTCATCGACCAGTTGATAGTCCCAGCCGCCCTTGGCCAGCAGTTGGCCCTCGAGTTCCGGGTGCTTGCGCATGGTTTTCAATGCGTTGGACTTGTGCCAGTTCGGCGAGCCGGGGCCACCGGCTTCGACATACGCCGGGTCCCAGCCATTCTGAAAAAAGATCACCGGAATGCCTGCTGCTCGTGCAGCAGCGCAGGCCTTCTTGATGTTGGCGATGACCGGCCCGGTGCTGCTGACATCGAACCCGGCCAGGTCCAGATAGCCACCCAGTGATGCGTAGGCGTTCTGCATGTCGACCACCACCAGTGCCGTTTCGCCGAGCTTCATGCGCAAGGCTTCCGGACGTGCAGGCAACTCGCGTGCAGGTTGTTGATCCAGCGGCAGGTCTACGCCTGCGACCGTTGCCGACAGGCTCATCACACCACCTCCTTGAGTTGGGTGATGTGTTTGCGGCTGGTCATCAGTGGCTGGATCTTCTGCCCGAAATCTTCGACACCCTTGACGAAATCATCGAAGGTCAGCATCACGCCTTGCGTGCCCGGCACGCTGGCGACCTCATCGAGCATCTTCGCAACGTTGGACCAGGACCCCACCAGGGTGCCCATATTGATGTTGACCGCCGAGGTCGGGTCGGCCATCTGCCGCAGGTTCGAACCTGCACTCTTGTCGGCCGCGCCTTTTTCGCTCAGCCAGGCAATGGCCTCTTCATCGGCACCTGCCTTGATGTGCTCCCAGCGCGCCCTTGCGGCTTCATCGGTGTCGTCGGCGATGACCATGAAGAGCACGCAGGAGGTGACATTACGGCCGGTCTTTTCGTTGGCTTCGAGCAGTTTCCGGGCGGTCGGTGCGAAGGCCGTGGGGGTGTTCACGCCTTTGCCGAAGCAGAAATTGTAGTCTGCGTATTGCGCCGAAAACGCCATGCCGGCTTCGCTCTGACCGGCGCAAATCAGTTTCATGTCAGCTTGCGGGCGCGGGCTGACGCGGCAGTCCTGCATGCTGAAATGTTCGCCCTTGAAGTCGCTGCTGCCAGTGGCCCACAGGTCACGCAGAACCTGCGCGTATTCAGCCAGGTATTCGTAACGCGTATGGAAAAACTCATCGCCGGGCCACAGGCCCATCTGCTCGTATTCGGGTTTCTGCCAGCCGGTCACCAGGTTAATCCCGAAGCGCCCGTTGGAGATCGAATCGATGGTCGATGCCATGCGCGCGGCGATGGCGGGTGGAATGGTCAGGGTCGCGACCGTGGCGAACAGCTGGATCTTGCTGGTGACTGCCGCAAGGCCCGCCATCAGCGTGAAGGACTCCAGGTTGTGTTCCCAGAACTCGGTCTTGCCGCCGAAGCCGCGCAGTTTGATCATCGATAACGCAAAGTCGAAGCCGTAGCCCTCGGCCTTCTGCACGATCTGCTTGTTCAGCTCGAAAGTCGGCATGTATTGCGGCGCGTTGCTGGAAATCAGCCAGCCGTTATTGCCAATGGGGATGAAGATACCGATGTCCATATAAGGCCTCTCTGCGTTAGTCGATGCGAGCCACTGTCGCTGGCACCCGGTGAATCCTTACCTGCATCGAGGGCTTTGCATTAAGCGGGCCATAATTTTTTATTGTTTTTATTCAATGAGTTGAGGATTTATATGAATTAGTTCAGACCATCTGGTCCGAATAAGAGCACTTGGTTTGTGCAGTGCGCACGCTGATAGGGCAGCGCTTACAGGGCGTGTGATCCGTATCGACAAAACAGCTGCGCCCGTTAAGATGCCCGCTCATTTCGGCATCACTGGATGGATGTGCGTGAACAAGAAACCTCCCCTGGCTGAGCCTGCGAGCAAGCGTGCACGCAAGGTCAAGCCGGAAACCGTGGTCAAGACCCCGCGCGAGCCCAGCGCCACTTCGCTGAAGCGGCGCATGCGTCTGATGGAAGGCAAGCGCACGCTGATTCTCGATGCGGCGCTGGAGATATTTTCCCGCTACGGCGTGCATGGCAGCAGTCTTGATCAGGTGGCGAGCCTGGCGGACGTTTCCAAGACCAACCTGCTCTATTACTTCAGCAGCAAGGACGATCTGTATCTGAATGTGCTGCGTCAGTTGCTTGAAGTCTGGCTCAGCCCGCTGACGCATTTCACTGCTGACAAGGAGCCGGTTCAGGCCATCGGTGCCTATATCAGGGCCAAGCTGGAAATGTCCCGTGATCATCCGGCCGAGTCGCGTCTGTTCTGCATGGAAGTTATGCAGGGCGCGCCTTTGATTCAGGGCGAATTGCAACACCCGTTGCGCGATACCGTGGAGGCCAAGGTGGCCGTCATCCAGCACTGGATCGACAGCGGCCAACTGGCGCCGATCAATCCGCACCACCTGATTTTCTCGCTGTGGGCGACTACCCAGCACTACGCGGATTTTCGCACCCAGGTCGAAGCCGTCACTGGCAAGACACTGGATGACCCAGCGTTTTTCGAAGAGGTGCTGGCCAGCCTGCGCAGCATGATGCTGGACGGCATCCTGCCGCGTAGTGCCTGAAGTCCTTGTGGGTCTCCCTGAACTGCGCACTCAGTAGGCGCAGCGCAACAGAGAGATGCACAAACCAAGTGCTCTGGTTCAGACCATTTGATCTGTTTTTACTCAAAGGGTTGAGCCAGGTCGTTGTTGCATAGCGTTTTTCCGGTAATGGCATGGATGCTGCTAAAGCCCTATGGGTCGGCCACGTGCTGTCCTCATCGGCCATTACCCTCAGGAAAACGTCTATGTACAAGAAACTGTTGCCCGGGACATTGTGTGCGGCCGTCGCGTTCGGGACCGTCAGCCTCGCTCAGGCTGAAGGACTGACCCTCAAGGGCCCGGCGAAAATCGCCATGGTGTACATCAGCCCGCGCAATGACGGCGGCTGGACTCAGGCGTTCGATGAGGCACGACTTAAGCTGGAAAAGGATCTGGACACAAAAATCCAGTTCGTGGAGAGCGTGCCCGAGAACGCAGCGGCCATCACGCCAGTGGTCGACCGACTCATCGCACGCGGCGCGAATATCATCGTCGGCACCGCCTTCGGCTATTCCGATACCTTCCTCACGCTGGCGAAGAAATACCCGGATGTCGCGTTCCTCAACGGTTCGGGCACCACCAACACAGCCAATCTCGAATCGTTTTACGGCCGCACCTATGAAAGCCAGTACCTGTGCGGCATGGCGGCAGGCGCGGCATCGAAGACCGGCAAACTGGGCTTCGTCGCGGCCAACCCCTTCGGTCAGGTCAACTGGACCATCAATGCCTACGAGCTCGGAGCCAGGCAGATCAACCCCAAAGCCACGGTCAACGTGATCTATACCGGCGCGTGGAATGACCCGGTCAAGGAACGCGCCGCGACCATGGCGCTGATCGACAACGGCGTAGACGTGGTCGGTCAGCACGTCGACAGCCCGACACCGCAGATCGTCGCCCAGGAGCGCGGCATTCACGGCACAGGCCATCACCGCGACCTGAGCGAATTCGCACCAAAAGCGACCGTGTGTTCTTCCTTGTGGGTCTGGGACCGTTTCCTGGGACCGGAACTGAAGAAAGTGATTGCTGGTAACTGGACGCCTCCTGCCAACGGCGCGTTGCTGTCGATGCAGCAGGGCGGCACCGATATCAAGCTGACCAGCGACCCGATCATCTCCGCCGAAGATCGCAAGAAAATCGAGGCTGAGCGTACCGAGTTGCTGGCCGGCAAGAAGATCATTTACAGCGGCCCGCTGGCAGATCGCGATGGCAAGGAACGCGTCGCGGCGGGTCAGCAATTGTCCGATCCCGACTTGTGGAAAATGGACTGGTTCGTCGAAGGCGTGAAGACTCAGCAATGAGTCAGGTCAACGCGCTGCAACTCACCGGCATCAGCAAATCGTTCGATGGCTTCAAGGCGCTGATCGAGGCCGACTTCACCGCGCACTGGGGTGAAGTGCATGCGCTGCTGGGCGAGAACGGTGCGGGCAAGTCTTCGCTGATGAACATCGCTGCCGGGCTTTACGCGCCGGAAACCGGCACGTTGCTGGTCGATGACAACCCCGTGCAGCTCAGCGGCCCAAAGGACGCCAGCCGTTACCGGATTGGCATGGTTCACCAGCATTTCAAGCTGGTGAAGCCTTTCACGGTGGCGCAGAACATTCTGTTGGCACTGCCCGAGCAGCCCGGTGAAGGCAGTTACCGCAAGCGTCTGCGGGCGCTTGAACAAGAGATCATCAGCAAGGCCGCTGAGCTGGGTTTTGTGCTTGAACCGACGCGCATCGTCGACAGCCTGTCGGTCGCTGAACAGCAACGTGTCGAGATTCTAAAGGTGCTGCTGGCCGGTGCGCGGATTCTGATTCTCGATGAACCGACGGCAGTGCTCACCGATCAGGAGGCCGAGCGGCTGCTACTCACCGTGCAAGCCTTTGCCCGGCAGGGCGCAGCGGTGATTCTGGTGACGCACAAGATGGCTGACGTCAAACGCTATGCCGACCGGGTGACGGTCATGCGTGGCGGGCGCACCGTGCAGACCCTAGACCCGATCAGCGTCAGCGTCGAACAACTGGTGCAGTTGACCGTGGGCGAGTCGGTGTCTGCTGCTGAGCATCAGCCCGCAACGCCGGGTGACGTGCGTTTGCAAGTGCGTGATTTGCGCAGTGTTGCCGGCAGCGGCATGCTCAACGGTGTGAACATGACATTGCGCGCCGGACAGATTTACGGCATCGCCGGGGTCGGTGGCAATGGTCAGGCGGAACTGGCCAATGCGCTGATGGGCTTGCCGCAACCGACCGAGGGCGAGATTCACCTGACCCCGTTCGGCGATCTGCGCACTGCGTCGGCCGAGCAACGTCGGCAGTTACGCATTGCTTCGATCCCGGCAGATCGCTACGGCGCAGCACTGGCCGGATCGCTGTCGGTGGCGGAAAACTTTGCCATCGGCAATATCCACAGCGGCCAGTACGGCTCGTTCTGGCGGCTCGGTTACCAGCGTTTGAGGCAGGACGCGCAGCGTGCAGTGCAAGCGTTCGATGTGCAGGGCGTTCGTTCTCTTGATCAAAAAGCTGCACTGCTGTCTGGCGGCAATGCGCAGAAGCTGGTGATTGCCCGGGAGTTCAGCCGTGATCCGCAACTGGTGCTGGTGCACAGCCCGAGTCGCGGCCTGGACGTGCGCGCCACCCAAGCGGTGCATGGTCGTCTTCGGGCTGCACGGGACGCTGGCGCTGCGGTGCTGGTGATCAGCGAAGACCTGGATGAAGTATTGGCCCTGGCTGACCGGATCGGCGTGATGAACGGTGGGCGCATCGTTGCCGAGTTCGATCATCCCGCTGACCGTCAGGCGATCGGCAAAGCGATGGTGAGCCATGACTGAATTACTGCAACATTCCGTTGCTGCACGCCAGCCATTGCTGACGCGGCGCTATACGCTGGAACTTCGCCAGCAGACCGGCTGGCCTTTGCAGGCGATGATCATTGCGCTGGCGCTGCTGATCGGTCTGGCTGTCTGCACCGCGATCCTGATCGCCGCAGGTGTGCCTGCGGATGAACTGCTCAACGAATTCGTCGTACAGACGGTCTTCGATGCGCAAAACTTCAAGGCTGTGCTGTTTCAGGCCTCGCCGATGATCATGGTCGGCCTGGCGGGCTGCATGGCGTTTCGCGCACGTTTCTGGAATCTGGGGCTGGAGGGCCAGATGATCTGGGGCGCGATTGGCGCCACGGCCATCTCGCTGTTCCAGGTCGGGCCGGAGTTTCTGCGCCTGCCGCTGATGATGGTCGCGGCGATTGTCTGTGGATTGCTGTGGAGCCTGGGGCCGGTCCTCTTGAAGCTCAAGTGGCAGGTCAACGAAATCATCTCGACCCTGATGCTCAACTACATCGCCGCCAACTTCCTGCTGCACCTGGTCTACGGCAGTTGGAAAGACCCGCGCGACAACTTTCCCTATTCACCTGCGTTTCAGACTTTTGAGCGCTTGCCGGACCTGTTCGCTGGTTACAACGCGGCGATTCTGCTGGCGCTGCTGGTCACGGCACTGACCTTGTGGTTCGTCGGGATTTCCCGCGCGGGCCTGTACCTTCGTTTCGTCGATGCCAACCCTCGGGTGGCTGAAGCCGTGGGCGTGCCAGTGCGCAAGATGATCATCGGCACGGTGCTGCTGTCAGGCGCGCTGGCCGGGTTGGCGGGGTTCGTCGTGACGTCGGGGCAGGAAGGACGGCTGACCCAGTCGTTTTATCAGGGCTACGGTTTCTCCGGGATTCTCATTGCGTTTCTGGCCCGTAACAATCCGGTTGCCGCGACCATCGTTGCCCTGTTGATCGCCATGTTGTTCGTGGCCGGGCGCAACTTGCAGGTCTTCTATCAGATTCCGTTTTCGATGGTGCAACTGATCCAGGCGATTCTGGTGATCTGTGTGGCGTCATCCGACTTTTTCATCCGCCATCGCCTGCGACGCATTCAGGCAGGAGAACGTTGATGGAGCTGATTTCCCACTGGCTGGGCAGTGCGCCGGATTTTGCCGTGCCGTTTGCGCTGGCTGCGCTGGGCTTGATCCTGATAGAACGTAGCGGCGTGCTGGCGTTGGGCGTGGAAGGGCTGATGCTGGTCGGTGCGCTGGCGGGCATCGGCATGCAATTGAGCGTGGGCTCGCCGGGGCTTTCCTTGCTGGCGTCTATGGCGGCGGCGGGTGTGGTGTCGTTGCTGTTCGCGCTGATGGTGCTGGTGTTGCGGATCAATCAGGTTATTGCCGGGCTGGCGCTGGTGTTCTTTTGTCAGGGACTGACCGGGCTGCTCGGCACCTTGCTTGGCTGGACCAATCGCCCGGTCAGTGGCTTGCAGGCGGTCGAGTTGTGGCCGTTGTCCGAACTGCCGGTGGTTGGCAAGGTGTTTGTGCAGAATCCACTGGTGTACCTGACGGTGGTGATCTTCATCGCGGTGGTCTGGTTGCTTGAGCGCACACGCAGCGGGTTGCGCCTGCGTGCGGTGGGCGAAAACCCGCAGGCTGCGGACGCTGCGGGTATTTCCGTGTTGGGCTACCGCCTGGCAGCGATTGTCGCGGGTTCGGCACTGATGGGGCTGGCGGGTGGTTTCATTGCCGTGCTGAGCACCAAGATGTGGATTGCCGAGATGACCGGCGGACGCGGCTGGATCGCGGTGTCGCTGGTGATTTTCGCGCGCTGGTCGCCTTGGCGTGCATTGGCCGGTGCCTTGCTGTTCGGCAGTATAGAAGCGCTGATCCCGCAACTGGCGGCGACCGGCGTGCGTTTGCCTCAGTACTTCGTGTTGATGACGCCGTACGCCGTCACCCTGCTGGTGATGGTCTGGGTGGCCCGCGGCAAGCGTCAGTCCACTAGCCAGCCGGGTGCTCTGGGTGAGCCTTATGTTCGCGAGGAGCGCCGTTGAGCGGGTTTCAGGGAGTGTCGTGATAACCCAGAACGCCGTAATACGGGCGGTTCAGCCGGGGTTAAGGAATTTTTGACGAGGGGCATGCTCTAATCCGGTTATTAGCGTTCGTCCGTCAAAACCAGGAGCTCCTGAATGTTTACCTCGCGTCGTTTGATCATTGTCGCCGCTGCCGTAGCCGTGCTGTCGGGCTGCGCGACACCCAACCCTTATGACAATCAAGGCCAGGCGCAAAGCTCCGGAGGCATGAGCAAAACGGCCAAGTACGGCGGGCTCGGCGCACTGGCCGGTGCCGTAGCAGGCGCAGCCATCGATCACAATCACCGTGGCAAGGGCGCCTTGATTGGTGCTGCTGTTGCCGGTGCTGCGTCGGCGGGTTACGGCTACTACGCGGACAAGCAGGAAGCTGCGTTGCGTGCGAGCATGGCCAACACGGGTGTCGAGGTGCAGCGTCAGGGCGACCAGATCAAACTGATCATGCCGGGCAACATCACCTTCGCGACGGACTCTTCGGCGATTGCCAGCAGCTTCTATTCGCCGCTCAACAACCTCGCCAGCTCGCTCAAGCAGTTCAACCAGAACAACATTGAAATCGTCGGTTACACCGACAGCACCGGCAGCCGCCAGCACAACATGGACCTGTCGCAGCAGCGCGCCCAGAGTGTCGCGACTTACCTGACCTCGCAAGGCGTCGATCAATCACACCTGTCAGTCCGTGGCGCAGGTCCCGACCAGCCTATCGCCAGCAACGCCGACGTCAACGGCCGCGCCCAGAACCGCCGCGTAGAAGTCAATCTCAAGCCTATTCCGGGTCAGCAGTACTAAACAGCGCCGCTCCGCTCGGCTAATGTCGGACGCAGAGCGTCCGGAATGGCATGTCGACGCGGAGCGTCGCACGATAGTCGGGATTCTCGTTCCTCACTCCAGCGTGGGAATGCAGTTCGCGACGCTCTGCGTCGCAAACAGGACGCGGAGCGTCCAGAACGGCATGCCGACGCGTAGCGTCGCACGACGGTTGATATTTTACCGTGCCTCACGCTCGTCTCGCCGTCCCGGATACTGCTCATGCAGGCTGTCCAGCAGCCGGTCTTTCTCTTCCCATAGTGTGTTGATCCACTGCTGGAATTCCAGACGGTACTCGCCGTCCTGGTCGTAATTTTTGCCGAGAAACTGCTGCGGGATTTTGATCTCTTCGAAGTGGGCAACCACTTCCTTCACGTTGCCACACAGCAGGTCCCAGTAGCCGGGTTGCCCGCCAGGGTAATGAATGGTCACGTTGATGATCGACTCCAGCTGTTCACCCATCGCGTCGAGAACAAAGGCGATGCCGCCAGCCTTCGGCTTCAGCAAGTGGCGGAAGGGCGACTGCTGTTGGGCGTGTTTGCCGGCTGTAAATCGAGTGCCCTCGGCAAAGTTGAAAATCCCTACCGGGTTGTGGCGAAACTTTGCGCAGGTACGTCGGGTGGTTTCCAGGTCTTTGCCTTTCTTCTCCGGGTGTTTCGCCAGATAGGCCTTGGAGTAGCGCTTCATGAACGGGAAGCCCAACGCCCACCATGCCAGACCAATCACCGGGACCCAGATCAGTTCCTGTTTGAGGAAGAACTTCAGCGGACGAATGCGCCGGTTGAGCACGTACTGCAACACCATGATGTCGACCCAGCTCTGGTGATTGCTGGTCACCAGATACGAGTGTTTGTAGTCCAGCCCTTCAAGACCGCTCAGGTGCCAGCGAGTATTGCAGAGCAGCCTTATCCAGGCATTGTTGTTACCGATCCAGGTTTCATGGATGTGGCTCATCAGCCAGTCGGTGAAGCGCTGCGCAGCGGAGAAGGGCAGGCAGATCTTGAGGATCGTGACCGCGAACAGCACCGTGCAACAGACGATGGTGTTCAGCGCCAACAGCAGTGAAGCGATGACGCCACGCAGTGGGGCAGGCAGGAAATCCATGAAAGAGATGGCTCCGGAAGTGATCGGATGCCGCAGGCTGACCTGCGGCACGGTAAGTTTGGGTCAGGAAGACACAGGGATCATGGCAACGTGTCTGCCTGAATGGCCGTCAGCGCAATCGTGTAGACGATGTCATCGACCTGAGCACCACGCGGCAAATCATTCACCGGCTTGCGCAGGCCTTGCAGCATAGGGCCCAGGCTCACGCAGTCGGCACTGCGTTGCACCGCTTTGTAGGTGGTGTTGCCAGTGTTCAGGTCCGGGAACACAAACACGTTAGCGCGTCCCGCCACCGGGCTGTCCGGAGCAAGTTGCCGGGCAACCTGCTCGTTGGCGGCGGCATCATACTGCAGCGGTCCGTCGATCAGTAGATCGCGCCGCGCTTCCTGAGCCAGTTGCGTGGCTTCTCGGACTTTCTCGACTTCTTCGCCACTGGCCGAATTGCCACTGGAATAGCTGATCATCGCCACCCGGGGCGAGATGCCGAACGCGGTCGCCGAATCGGCACTTTGCAAGGCAATTTCGGACAGCTCGCTGGCGCTCGGGTGCGGGTTCATGATGCAGTCGCCGTACATCAGCACCTGCTCGGGAAACAGCATGAAGAACACCGAAGACACCAGCGTGCAGCCCGGCGCGGTCTTGATCAGTTGCAGGGCCGGGCGAATGGTATTGGCCGTCGAGTGAACGACGCCCGACACCAGCCCGTCCACCTCGTCCAGTGCCAGCATCATCGTGCCGATCACCACCGGGTCTTCGAGCTGCTGCTCGGCCATTGGCGCATTCAGGCTCTTGTTCTTGCGCAGTTCGACCATGGGCGTGACGTAACGCTCGCGAATCACTTCAGGGTCGAGAATCTCCAGCCCCGGCGGCAGCTCGATGCCATGTGCCTGAGCAACGGCCTGCACTTCTTCGGGCCGCGCCAGCAATACGCAACGAGCAATGCCACGTGCCTGACAGATCGCCGCCGCCTGAATGGTCAACGGTTCGTTGCCCTCTGGCAGGACGATGCGTTTATTGGCCGCCTGTGCGCGCTGGATCAACTGGTAACGGAACACCGCAGGCGACAGGCGCAGTTCGCGCGGTGTGCCGCAGCGTTGGTGCAGCCAGTTGGCGTCCAGATGGCTGGCAACGAAATCGGTAATGATTTCCGCACGCTCGCGGTCATCAATGGGGATTTCCTTGTTCAACTGATTGAGGCGGTTTGCCGTGTCGTAGGAACCAGTGCTGACCGACAGCACGGGCAGGCCAGCCTGCAATGCGCCTCGGCACAGTTCCATGATGCGCGGATCAGGCACGCTGTCGCTGGTCAGCAGCAAGCCCGCCAATGGCACGCCGTTGATCGCCGCCAGGCTCACCGCGAGGATGATGTCGTCACGGTCGCCTGGCGTGACGACCAGCACACCGGGCTTGAGCAGCGGAACGGTATTCAGCACGGTGCGCGCACAGATGATGATTCTGGACATGCGGCGCTGATCGTAGTCGCCCGCATTCAGTACCTGTGCGCCCAGCAGTTCAGCCACATCGCGGGTGCGCGGCGCGTTGAGTTCGGCGCGATAGGGAATACAGCCCAGCAATCGAAAATCACCATTGCGCAGCAGCGGCGAATGCTCTTTAAGGCGCGCAGCAAAGACTTCCATGCTCTCGTCGGTACGCACCTTGTTGAGAATCACGCCCAGCACCTTCGGGTCTTTCGGCCCGCCGAACAGTTGAGCCTGCAACTCGACCCTTCCCGACAGCTCGGTCAGCACTTCGTTTTCCGGCGCCGAGACCAGAATGACCTCGGCATCCAGGCTCTTGGCCAGATGCAGATTGACCCGTGCGGCATAACTCGCGGTACGGGTCGGCACCATGCCTTCGACCACCAGCACATCCTTGCCGACGGCAGCCTGCTGATAAAGGCTGATGATTTCTTCGAGCAGCTCGTCCAGCTGACCGTCGCCCAGCATGCGCTCGACGTGCGCCAGTCCTAGCGGTTTGGGAGGTTTGAGGCCGTGGGTACGGGCCATCAGTTCGGTCGAACGCTCAGGGCCGAGATCGCCGGGATGCGGCTGGGCGATCGGCTTGAAAAAGCCCACCTTCAAGCCCGCGCGCTCCAGGGTGCGCACCAGGCCCAGGCTGATGGAGGTCAACCCCACACCAAAATCCGTGGGGGCAATAAAAAACGTCTGCATACGGGCTTCTCGATTGAGCAGTGCAAGGGTCGCAGCGCATAGGGAACAGCGGTTGACCAAAAAAGTCCGGAAATCGTCTAGCGCGACTTCTCACCGGCAAGATTATCGTTATCTGCGCCATTCGCACACCAGCCGCAACAAAACGGCTGACCTGTCATCTGTTGACGCTTTACAGGGTCCAGTACCCAGGCACGCGACTGCCATGGCGGCTGGTGGCGCAGGTGTTGGGTGTGGCCGCAGGACAGTCGCGCAAACCAGTGTCCCTGCTCGTCCTGTCTCAAATCGATAACAGTTGAACCTTTCAATCCGGGCCGTCCGTCAGAGTTGCGTTCGCTTTCGGGCGATGGCTTGGTTAGACTTGTTCGTTCTTCAATCTTAAGCAAAGGTCTTGTCCCCATGCCGATCGCCGCCAATAAGGCTGTCTCCATTGACTATACCCTGACCAACGACGCTGGTGAGGTCATCGACAGTTCTGCCGGTGGTGCGCCGCTGGTTTACCTGCAAGGTGCAGGCAACATCATCCCGGGCCTGGAAAAGGCACTGGAAGGCAAGGACGTCGGTGACGAGCTGAAAGTCGCTGTCGAGCCGGAAGATGCCTACGGCGAATACTCCGCCGAGCTGGTCAGCACCTTGAGCGCCAGCATGTTCGAAGGTGTCGACAAACTCGAAGTCGGCATGCAGTTCCACGCCTCGGGTCCTGATGGCGGCATGCAGATCGTTACCATCCGCGATCTGGATGGCGATGACGTCACCGTTGACGGTAACCACCCGCTCGCGGGTCAGCGCCTGAACTTCGATGTAAAGGTCGTTGCCATCCGTGACGCCAGTGAAGAAGAATTGGCTCACGGCCACGTTCACGGTGAAGGCGGTCATCAACACTGATCAGTGCTGACAGGCTCAGGTCGCTGATAAAGGCGCCCTGACCGTTTCGCGATAACGATCCTCGTTACGCGTTCGGTCAGGGTGCCTTTTCAGGTTATGAATCAGGGCAATTTGCAACAAATTGGGGGTTTCATGAGTGCTTTTCACACCATCACACTGAAAGCGCTGGATGGTCAGGAGCTGCCGCTGGCGGCCTATAAAGCCAAAGTCGTTCTGGTGGTCAACGTTGCCTCCAAATGCGGGCTGACGCCGCAATATGCAGCGCTTGAAAACCTGTATCAGCAGTACAAGGACAAAGGTCTGGTCGTGTTGGGTCTGCCTTGCAACCAGTTTGCCGGGCAAGAGCCAGGCACCGAAAAAGAGATCGCAGAATTTTGCGAACTCAATTACGGAGTGACCTTTCCGCTGGGTGAAAAGCTCGACGTCAACGGTCCGAACCGGCATTCACTGTATCGCCTGCTGGCTGGCGAAGGGGCCGAGTATCCGGGTGACATCACCTGGAATTTCGAAAAGTTTCTGGTGGGCAAGAACGGTGGCGTGAGCGCCCGTTTCTCGCCGCGCACCACACCCGACGACCCGGCAGTCATCCTGGCGATTGAAAAGGCATTGGCGCAAAGCTGATCGCTTTGCCGGGACAGCAATTGCTCGCCCGGCTGACTGCCGCATTTGCGGCTTCTCGAGTTAAATCAGTTAAATCAATAGTACTGGGCCACTGCTGGCGCCCAGCGATATTCTGCGCCCTGATCTGGTGCCCTTGACTATTGACCCCCCCGGAGTTCCGCATGTCGGCAGAAGCCTTGTTCAAACCCTTTCGTCTGGGCAGCCTGGAGTTGTCGTCGCGGGTGGTCATGGCGCCCATGACCCGGTCTTTCTCGCCGGGGCACGTGCCCAATGCCAACGTCGTCGAGTACTACCGGCGTCGCGCTGCCGCAGGTGTCGGGCTGATCGTGACCGAAGGTACGACGGTCAACCACAAGGCTTCCAACGGCTACCCGAATGTGCCGCAGTTCTTCGGCGAGGCGCCGCTGGCCGGCTGGAAGAACGTGGTCGATGCGGTGCATGCCGAGGGCGGCAAGATCGTCCCGCAGCTTTGGCATGTGGGGGCTGTACGTCGCCTTGGCACCGAGCCGGACGGCAGCGTGCCGGCGTATGGGCCGATGGAAAAGACCAAGGACGATCAGGTGCTGGTGCAGGGGATGAACAAGCAGGATATCTACGACGTCGTACAGGCTTTCGCTCAAGCGGCGGTCGATGCCAAGGCGATTGGCATGGACGGCGTCGAGATCCATGGCGCCCACGGTTATCTGGTCGATCAGTTTTTCTGGGAAGGCAGCAATCAGCGTGATGACGAATACGGCGGCAGCCTCGCCAATCGTTCCCGGTTCGCCATCGAGCTGATCAAAGCGGTGCGCGCCGCAGTCGGCCCGGACTACCCGATCATCTTCCGTTTCTCACAATGGAAACAGCAGGATTACAGCGCACGTCTGGTACAGACACCCGAGGCTTTGGGCGAATTCCTGCAACCCCTGTCCGACGCAGGTGTGGATATCTTTCACTGCTCTACCCGGCGTTTTTGGGAGCCTGAATTCGAAGGCTCTGACCTCAACCTGGCGGGATGGACACGCAAGCTGACCGGCAAGCCGACCATTACCGTGGGCAGTGTCGGGCTGGACGGTGAGTTTTTGCAATTCATGGTCAACACCGACAAGATCGCGCAGCCGGCAAGCCTGGAGCATTTGCTGGAACGGCTGGGCAACGAGGAGTTTGATCTGGTCGCAGTAGGCCGTGCCTTGCTGGTCGATCCGGACTGGGCGTTGAAAGTGCGCGACGGTCGCGAGCAGGAGATTCTGCCGTTCAGTCGAGATGCACTGACGACACTGGTCTGATCTTCTTGTCGCGGGCTGGCCTGATCTCTTTGATCTGGCTGCTGGGATTGATGTTGCCACTGGGACTGGCTTCCCGCAGCTGTCGCTCGAACTGATCGATGATCGCATTCCAGCCCTGGCGGCTGGCATGCTGTCTGGCGTTGAGCCGCACCCGGCGCAACGTCTCGCTGTCTTCCAGCAGCCAGCGGGCCGCGTCGATGAAGGCCTCTTCATCACCCGGCATGGCCAGCGCACCGTTGTGGCCGTGGCGGATATGCTGCCCGGCCGCCGCTTCGTCGTAGGCCACGACGCCGAGGCCCGACGCCAGCGCCTCCAGCACTACATTGCCAAAGGTTTCAGTCAGACTCGGGAAAAGAAACACATCCGACGAAGCGTAATGCGTTGCCAAGTCCTCGCCCCTTTGCGTCCCGCAAAAAATCGCATCCGGAATTTGTCGTTCCAGTTCGTCGCGTTGCGGTCCGTCGCCGACCACGATCAGCTTTAGCGTGCGCTGAGGGTAACGCTCTTTAAGGGCCTCGAAGCTCGTCTTGAGCAACCCCAGATTCTTTTCCGGCGCCAGCCTGCCAACATGAATGACGCCGGTATCCGCCGTTTGCAGGCCCCAGCTCTCGCGCAGCGCCTGTGAGCGTCTGGCGGGCGTGAACAGCTGGCTGTCGACCCCGCGAGACAGCAGCTCGATCCGTTCGAAGCCGCGCCGCTCCAGCTCCATTTTCTGGCTGATACTCGGCACCAGCGTGATGCGCGAACGGTTATGAAACCAGCGCAGGTAATGAGTGAGCAGGCGGGTGATGAAGCCCATGCCGTATTGCTGGGTGTACTGCGGGAAGTTGGTGTGGAAACCGCTGATCACCGCAATGCCCAGCCGTCTGGCGGCACGTAACGCCGACAGCCCCAGTGGGCCCTCGGTGGCGATATACAGCACATCTGGCCGCTGCCGCTGCCAACGACGCAGCAGCTTGTGCATTGAAGACTGACCCCACTGCAACCCTGGATAGCCCGGTATCGGCCAGCCCCGGCACAGCAACAGATCGTCGACTGCTCCCGAATGGGTTTCATCATTCTGGCGCGGCCGGACCAGCTCGACCCGATGCCCGCGCAACCGCAACCCGTCACAAAGCCGCCCCAGGGTGTTGGCAACGCCGTTGATCTCGGGGGTGAACGTTTCAGTGATAAGGGTGACATGCAGAATCTGGCTCATGAGAGCAGTGTCTGCCGGATAGATTTCGGTTATGTGGCGGTTGTGTGAATTTCGCTGGGCATCCCCTCAACCGCCTTGGTTCATTCGAGTAGACGATTACGAGGTGCAGCGATTCGCTCCATCGCTGCAGTTTGCGCAGAAACCCCGTGTCCTCGATTGCTGATCTGCGCTGTTCAAGGCTCATGTTATTCATGAAGAAGGTCGAGCGCGGCTGGGCTCCGTTGCTAAGTGTTGCGGGCTTGGCCTCTGTAGGCTTGTCGGCCATCTTGGTCACGACATTGCTGAGGATCTGGCCGAAACGACCTGATCGGGATTGTGGTATTTTTTCCAGTGACGCAGGCCGGTGGGTTGTGATTGTTTCGATGAGTGCGGGTTTTGCGATGTTTTCCATTGTTATGCAGCTCCTGTTGTTTAAGAGCAACAGAGCAAGGGTAATGCCAATAGGGGAAGTTAATAGAGTCCTACAGGTACTCGATAGCAAACATGGCGTGGCTGTATATAAGGACTACGGAAGTATTTTACAAGATCGTTGCCAAGCCTTCGGCAAGTTTTGGTCTTGAGCGGTAATGACTTGCCAGTCGACGTCAGGGTATGTTTTTTTGTATTGTAGGGGTTGATGTTTTTTTCTCGTGGGAAACTTATTTTTATGTGTAATTAAATAAATTCTATTGTGACTCAAATGCCGAACCGATAACCATCACCTGTCCGGCACTCTTTCAAATAAAGCGATTAACCCAGATCACGAACCAGTTGGCCGATCACTTCACCGATCTTTGCCAGATCCGGTGCAGCCAGGCGATGCTCATCCGCATACGAATAGGCCACAGTGAACAGGCCAGCGGTGCGAGCGGAATAAGAGGGAACGTCTTTCTCGAAGACACGGGTCGATGCTTCGGCAGTCAGCGATACAGAGCTGATGACCACGCGTTCTTCAGGATCGTTGACGCCATTGATGTAAACAGCGTCCGGGTCAATCGACCATTCGGCCAGTTCACGGATCAGGAATGCGCGGATCTTTTCTTCGACAGATGTGGTTTTGGCGGCAAATGCAGCCGGGTTTACTGGGATGCTCATGATTTAACTTCCTTGTTAAGTTCATGTGTTGTCATGTTTGATTTCAGTGGGCTTCACATGAACGGGTTGATTGAGGTCTCATTGAGCCTCAGCAGAAGCAGTTAAGTGCGGTAACTATATATACTGCACATACTTCGCTAAATTCTTTTCGCCCGTCAGGTATACCGGGTCGCATGGGGCGGCCCGGTATGACAATCAGCCTCTGGCCTGCGCGACCGGTAATGCGTCAGCACCACGCTCCCGTACCCAGAACAATGTTGCGCCGGCGACCGCGGCCGGCATCATCAGCAAGTTCACCACGGGGATCAACAAGGCGATATAAACGATCCCGCCGAAGCTCAGGCTCTGCCAGCGTTTGCTTTTCAGCCAGCCGAGCATCTCGTTCCAGCCCAGTTTGTGGTTGTCGGCCGGGTAATCGATGTACTGGATCGCCATCATCCACACACCGAACAGCAG
Organism: Pseudomonas syringae CC1557; assembly: GCF_000452705.1. Taxonomy (NCBI): domain Bacteria; kingdom Pseudomonadati; phylum Pseudomonadota; class Gammaproteobacteria; order Pseudomonadales; family Pseudomonadaceae; genus Pseudomonas; species Pseudomonas syringae. The sequence continues at coordinate 4,562,780 of NZ_CP007014.1, read as the reverse complement.
CCACAGCGGTGCGGCGATGATATTGGCTACCGGAATGAAGGACAAAATAAACAGCCCGAGCATACGCGGCAGCATGTAGCCCAGCTTGCGTGCTTCGCGGGCCAGGGTACGCGGTACCATGGCGACCAGTTCGGCCCAGCTGAAATCGGGCGAATCGTCTACGCCACGAATCACCGCTTCGACTTTTTCCGCAAGAAACCCGTTGAATGGCGCGGCGATGATATTGGCGACCACGGTGAAGGTGAAGAACACCATCAACAGCACCAGTGCCACGAACAGTGGCCACAGGATGTAGCTGAGGAAGCTCAGCCAGTGGGGAAGCGTCGGCATGAAGGTGTCGACCCACAGTTCGAACTGGTGGATCGCCAGGTAGATGAGGCCGCAGAACAGTATCAGGTTGATGCTCAGCGGCAGCAGGACAAAAAGGCGCAGGCCGGGGCTGAGGATCAGTTTGAGACCTTCGCCGAGGTATTGCGGGCCGGTGAGGGCGGGAGCGGGCATGGCAGCCTCCGAGTGCTGGAAAGGCGTGACATTACCGGCTTTGCGATGGCCATGAAAGAGCAGAGCGATGACAGCTTTTGAGGACGCCAGACTTGTGGCGTATTCTTGATCGTGGGTGAATACCACGATGGCTGGCAGCGAATGATGCCGCTTTCGGACGCACGCTCTATAGAAGTGACCTATAGGGTGGATTGTGAAACGATATTTCCTTAACCTCTGCCACCCCGATAGGCTTGTCTGCATTGCGAAGACCTGTCTCTCGGGTCAGAATTTTCAGGACCTGCCGAACCAAACGGCGCTTCCCCAAGCGTTTCGGTGGTCCTTTTTATCCAGCCGTCCCGACCGCGGCGTAAAAACGGTTGGTCGATAGGAGTGTGTCATGTCAGACGTACGTCATTCCCGAGTGATCATTCTCGGTTCCGGCCCTGCCGGTTACAGCGCTGCGGTCTACGCCGCACGCGCCAACCTCAAGCCACTGCTGATCACCGGCATGCAGGCTGGCGGCCAATTGACCACGACGACAGAAGTTGATAACTGGCCGGGCGACCCACACGGTCTGACCGGCCCGGCGTTGATGGACCGTATGCGTGAGCACGCCGAGCGTTTCGAGACTGAGATCGTTTTCGATCACATCAACTCGGTCGATCTGGCCGGCAAGCCGTTCAGCCTTCAGGGTGACAGTGCGACCTACACCTGTGACGCACTGATCATCGCCACCGGTGCAAGTGCCCGCTACCTGGGCCTGCCTTCGGAAGAAGCGTTCATGGGCAAGGGCGTTTCGGCCTGCGCGACGTGCGACGGTTTCTTTTATCGCAACCGCGAAGTTGCGGTGGTAGGGGGTGGTAACACCGCTGTGGAAGAGGCGCTCTATCTGGCCAACATCGCCAGCAAAGTGACTCTTGTTCACCGCCGCGAAACCTTCCGTGCCGAGAAGATCCTGATCGACAAACTGCATGCCCGCGTTGCGGAAGGCAAGATCGAGCTCAAGCTCAATGCCACGCTGGACGAGGTGCTGGGTGACAACATGGGCGTCACCGGTGCACGTCTGAAGAACAACGACGGCAGCAGCAGCGAGCTGAAAGTCGACGGTGTGTTCATCGCGATTGGCCACACCCCGAACACTTCGTTGTTTGACGGTCAGTTGGCCCTGAAAGACGGCTATATGGTTGTCCAGGGTGGCCGTGAAGGCAACGCGACAGCGACCAGTGTTGAAGGCGTATTTGCTGCCGGCGATGTGGCTGACCACGTTTACCGTCAGGCCATCACCTCGGCAGGTGCGGGCTGCATGGCCGCGCTGGACGTCGAGCGTTACCTGGACGGGCTGGCAAACGTTTCGTTCTGATTTGCGTGTATCTGCCTGATTCGCGTGCCCAGGCGTGGGCACGCGGATCGACGTGATTTCAACCCGACCATTCAAGCCTTGCGCTTGAGTGGCTCGCCTTCGAAATGAACGCCCGCCAGACCCTTCGCGATCAGCGCACGAATGTTGCCGTGATCGCTGCCTTCGGGCGTGGCTTGTACAGAGCGGTAATGCTCGCCGAATGCCAGCAGCGCTTCTTCATCGCTCAGACCTTCCAGCAGTGCCAGACCCAGTGTCTTGCATGAGCCTTCGTTCTGCCCGGCTGCGTTGTCGACGTCGCCGTTTTTGAACGCCTGAGGCTGATAGTCGTAACCTTCTGCTATAAAGCTCAGCGTGTCGGCGAACGCATGTTCGCCGCTGCGCAGGCTGGTGCGCAGTGCGTTCAGGTCAGTCATGCTTGGGTTCCTTGGCGAACGCAGCCTGTTGCTCGGCGCTGGCTTCTTTCTGGTAGTTGGCTTTCCACTCGCTGTATGGCATGCCATAGACCGCTTCACGCGCATCATCGAGGCTGATGTCGATGTGTTTTTCGTCGGCGGCGGCCTTGTACCACTTGGACAGGCAGTTGCGGCAGAAGCCGGACAGGTTCATCAGGTCAATGTTCTGGACATCCTTGCGGCTGTCCAGGTGCGCAACCAGTCGTCGAAAGGCTGCGGCTTCAAGTTCGAGGCGTTCTTGCTCGGTCATGATGGGCTCTATTCAGTCAGAAAGTTGCACCATGATAAGAGTTTCAACGCTGACCGGCGAGTGTGATCGACACCGATTCGGCGAAGCGCAGCGCATGCGGCTTGTCGACTTCCACTTCGGCGTAACTCACTGCCTGTTGAGTCATCACCAGATCCAGCACTTCCTGCGTCAATCGTTCAAGCAGTGCAAAGCGGTTGCCTTCGACGTGCTGAATGATCGCCTTGGTGATCGTGCGATAGTTGAGCGCGTGCTCGATGTCGTTGTCGCGAACGGCTTCCTGTGCGGCATAGAGGATCGTCACGTTGATCAACACGTCCTGCTTGTTGACGATTTCATCCTCGTTGATGCCTATATAGGTGCGCAAGCGCAGATCCTTGATGCGGATGCGCGCGGTGCCCGGTTCGAGTCTGGCCATTACTGTTTGCTCCGTCCGATCAGTTGCAGAAACTCCATGCGCGTGGTGCTCGACTCGCGGAAAGCCCCCAGCATCACCGACGTGTTCATGGTCGAGTTCTGCTTTTCGACGCCGCGCATCATCATGCACATGTGCTTCGCCTCGATGACCACCGCTACGCCAGCAGCGCCGGTCACTGCCTGAATCGCATCGGCGATCTGTTTGGTGAGGTTTTCCTGGATCTGCAAGCGCCGGGCAAACATGTCCACAATGCGCGCGATCTTCGACAGGCCCAGTACTTTGCCGGTCGGGATGTACGCTACATGCGCCTGGCCAATGAACGGCAGCAGATGGTGCTCGCAGAGCGAGTACAGTTCGATGTTCTGCACGATGACCATTTCATCGTTGTCGGAAGCGAACAGAGCGCCGTTGACGATCTCGTCGACACTCTGGGCGTAGCCGTGACACAAATACTGCATCGCCTTGGCGGCGCGTTTTGGAGTGTCAAGAAGACCTTCGCGGTCCGGATTCTCACCAAGTCCGAGCAGAATGTCTCGATAGTGCTGTGGCAGGGATGAACTCATCAGAGGGTCCTCGGGGCGGCTTACTTAACGTGCCGTCCGCCGTTTACGGTCAGTGTTGTGCCGGTCACATAGGTGTTGTCCAGAAGGTAACGCAGGCTCTGGTAGATCACCTCTGCACCAGGCTCTATGCCCATGGCCGACTTGGCCAGGGCGTTGGCGCGGTAGGCCGCATCATCCTTGGGTTGAAACATCAACAGCGCCGGGGCAATGCCGTTGACTTTGACACGCGGGGCGAACCGGGCGGCGAAGGAGAGTGTCAGGCTTTCCAGGCCAGCCTTGGTTGCGCAATAGGCAATGTGCTTGCTGCTGCCCTTGCGAGTTACGTCGTCGCTGATATGCACGATGTCGGCGACTTCACTGGCGTGCAGCAGAGACTCGCAGTGCAGGTTGATCAGGTAGGGCGCCAGCATGTGTACGCCGAACATCCGGGTAAAATTCTCTGCCTCGTCACCTGGCGTCTCGGCCAGCCATTCGGAAGCGTTGTGGACAATGGCACGCAGGCCGTCGGTCTGCGTTTTCAAGCAGTCGATGAAGGCCATGATGCCGGCTTCGCTCGAAAAATCGCCATGAATCGCTACCGCACCGGCGTCGCGCAATTGCGTGACGCTGGCATGCTCGGTTCGATAACTGATGATGACCTGATGCCCGTGTTCCAGCAGACGCAGGGCACAATGCAGGCCCACTCGCTGACTGGCGCCGGTGATCAGAACAGGTGCAGAAGATAAGGTCATCGACAGCTCGCGATCAGTGTCCGGAATTCAAAGGGATCTTACGATCAATTGCCTCTACCGGTTTACACGCAAACTTATACCAGTGATTTTTTTTGTACAACCCTGATCCGCATGAAACTCATCTTTTCAGGCGTGAAAAAAGGTCGTCACGCGACTTTTCAGTGGAATGCAGCAACAGAAAGGCGGGGGGAGGAGGTAAAGACCTGTACCGGTTGATCGGGTGTGTACAGGTCTTCGAAAAACTATCGCGGGGAAGGTGACTGGGTTGCGCGTGCAGGCGGTGTCTGGGGGGTGTTCAGCCAGGATGCCAGAAGGCGAGTGGACAATGGAATGAACAGATAAACCATCAGGGGCGTAAGCACCGCCGTGCTGATCAGGATGCGCGGCAGCAGGTCCAGAGGGTTGAGCAGCGGGCCGAGCAGAAAGTTGAAGATCAGTGACACAGGAAAGAACGCGAGCCAGATGGCAACTGCCTGCTTCCAGCGAGGCGGGCGTTGATCGATTGCGCCAAACCAGCCGTCGATGCCGCTGACACGGTGCTCGGAGGGTTGGGCAAAAAGACCGCTGCCGCGCACCAACCAGGAGCGTCGGGAGGCGGAATGCTCCCAGGCGTGCATGGTGTGCTCATCGGTAAAACGAAAAATGATCTGGAATTCATCATCTCCAGGCGGGGGAGCCAGCACGCCCGAGCCGAGATAACCCGTGAAGTCGGTGGCCAATTGTTCGCCTTCATGCAGCCAGGCCATCATTTCCTGGTAGCGACCATGCGCAACACGGCGGGCAACCATCAAGGTGACGGGTGAGGTAGACATTGTGTATCTCCGGTAGAGGCGTGAGATTCCCGGGTAGGGACGTCACATGACGCGGGCCGGGGTGATGGCGCGTGTCAGCTTCGGCAGGAAGCAAGCAAGGATTATTCCTGAATCCAGACCAGACCGGTAGAAATTTGCACTCGATGTTCCGCTACTACTGATCAACGCGCCTATTTATGCAGCGCCGGGTGTACGCGCCGATGCTCTTCAAGGATGAACTGGCGCAGACGTTCTGCATCTTCCTTGCTGTGCTGATTGAGGCGATAAGCGCCGAATGCCGGTTTGGTCTGCCGCTCCAGTTTGCCTTTCATTGCGATCGGCGCCTGGCCTGCCGGAGTGAACCAGGCAGAGAAGCTTCTGGGCAGCTTGCCTTCCTTGCGGGATTCGAGCAAAACGCCCTTGAATGACAGCTCATGAATCCACAGCGAGCTCAATGTGCCTTTCTCGGTTTCCAGAGGAAGGGGCTCTGCCAGCGCAAGCCGCCAGGGACGTATCTGCGGGCCCTCTTCGAAAATGCTGGGCGCGCCCAATTCGAGGTGCAGGGCATGGAATTCGTCTTCAACCAGATGCAGCGGGAAATTCATCTGCTGGTTTTCGAATTGCGCCTGAATGGTGACTTGTTCGTGCGCCGCCAGCCGAGTCAGCAAATCCTGAATCTGAATCCCGCCATTGACCAGCAGGCTACGCGTGCTGTCACGCACGTTGAGCTGTGGATTGCGCTGCATGCTCTGGATAAAGTCCAGTTCAGCCTGTGTTAGGAGAGAATCAGATTGCATGATGGGACTCGGGCCGACCGGTTATTGAGAACAAAGACCATAAATTCCGCGAAGTGTTCTGGCCATTCATCGTGTTTTTTTCGTTCAGGCGCTATCAACCTGCTTTCTCTGACGCGTGCCGAACGGTCGAGGTAAAAGTCAGACGCTATTCTAAGGCATAATGTTTCACTTTTTTAGTTGTCGCAGGAATACTCATGAAAGTCGCCATCGTGTGCGGAACGGTCTATGGATCGGCCGAAGAAGTGGCCAGGCACGCAGCCACGCTGTTGCGCGCTGCGGGCCATGAAACACTCATCAATTCCAGGCTGACGCTGCCTGAACTGCTGGCCTTCGAGCCTCAGGCTTTGCTGGCGGTGACATCGACCACTGGCATGGGTGAGTTGCCGGATAACCTGGTACCTCTTTATTCGCAGCTGCGCGATGCGTTGCCTGCTGCCCTGCGCGGATTGCCGGGCGGCGTGATCGCTCTCGGCGATGCCAGTTATGGCGATACCTTCTGTGGCGGTGGCGAGCTGATGCGTGAGCTGTTTGCCGAGCTGGGCATCGCTGAAACCCAAGACATGCTGCGTCTCGACGGCAGCGAAACTGTCACCCCGGAAACCGATGCCGAGCCCTGGCTTGCAATCTTCATTGCGCAGTTGGGCTGAGGTCATCCCGATCTGTTATCGGGCATGATTCAGCGCACCTGTTGTTGATTGTTGGGGATCTGCACCTGCAATTTCAGGCATTCCACTTACGCCACTGCCAAGCTTGGCCTGTACGGGCTGACCCGAACCCTTGCGCAGTCTGGGCGTGCTTCAAACCTCTGGCCGGTTACCGCCCGAAGACGTCGCAGCACAGAGGCAGGCAATAGGTGATTTTGAAGGCGCTGCGCACCCTGCACCGGCTAAAGTCTTTTTGTTAATCATATTTTTGATTTGTTAGCTGTAGAGGGTTACAGTGTTAAAAATAGATTTACAAGGTGGCGTAAATGCCGGTCTCTCCTGATGACATCCGACTTTACCTTGAAGCGACATTGGGCATGGACCCAGAGTTGAAGCCTGCCAACGAGATCAAGGTGCCCCATTACATCAAGGACACCTACAACCTTGTTAATCTGACCCTTCTGGGGCACGGCGAGCATAGGCAGTCGAAGCTTGATATGGTCCTGCTACTGCCCTTGGATGACGAATATCCTGGCTCAGTGACGCTTGGAAAGCACATTTTTCAAGTGCAAAAAAACACAGACAAGACAGTGGTATATGCCTGCCAGTCGTTATCGGCCTCCGAGCGGCGTAGCTTGATCACCCGTCACATCAACTTCATCCAGCCCGGCTATCAGATGTTCATTCCCGAGCTGGCGATGGACCTGCGTGAAAGCGTTCGCACCCGACGCCTGGAGGGAGATGTGCCTGCACTTCTACCTGCCGCCCAAGCGATGGTCTTGGGGTGTCTGTACGAAGGGTGGGACAGCGCTACCGTTTTCGCTTCCAACGCTATTATGGGCGAGTTCAACTATAGCCGCGTCACGCTGGCCAAAGTCATTGATCAGTTACTGAAGCTGGGTATCGTTCATCAAGCCCAGCGCCACGGATTCAAAAATCTCTACTCGTTTGCCGGGCCACCCACCGACATCTTCAAAAAATACCGTCATGTCATGCGCTCTCCTGTCAGGCGAAAAGTAGCGATCAATAAAGTGCTCCGAACCGGAAACGGCATATTTCTCGCGGGCGAATCCGCGCTTGCCAGACTCACAATGTTGGCAGATCCAGCTATGCCAATATTCGGCATGACCAAAAAGCAATTCGATACCTTGCTGGAAGATAAAGATATTAGGGTGGTCAACTCAGTTGATGAAGTTCGAGCATGGGTAGAAATCTGGACTTATAGAAGCCTCGGAGAACAGAAAAAAATCGCAGACGAAGCTTCTTTGTTTCTGAGTATGGAAGGCAGCCCGGACGAGCGTATCCAGCTGGCTTTAGATGAATTAAAGGAGAATGTGACATGGCTAAAATTCGGGGCTTAGACATATTTGGGAAACAGTTCAAAGAATACCGCGAACAGTATGTTCTCATTGGGGGCGTTGCGGCTTGGTTAACAATGGATGAGGCGGGTCAACCGTTTCGTGCGACTAAAGATCTTGATGTGGTCCTTGTTGTTGAAGCGCTCAATGCTCGGTTTATAGAAGCTTTTTGGTCGTTTATAAGGAGTGGTGGATATGTGATCAGGCAAGTGGGCGGTATTGACGGCGATAAGCCGGTTTTTTATCGGTTTCAGAATCCTGAAAATGAAAGCTATCCAGCGCAGATTGAATTGTTTTCTCGGTCACCTGAAGGAATTGAGCATCCTGATAATGCAACGTTGACACCTATTCCTGCAGAAGAGGCAGTATCCAGCCTTTCCGCCATCCTGCTGGATGTTACTTACTATCACTTTCTACTTGACGGTCGGCACGACAATGACGAGCTTACCTTCATTGGTGCTGACCGCCTTATTCCGCTTAAAGCGCATGCTTGGCTCGACCTGTCTAAACGGAAGCAGGCAGGTGAACAGGTGGATAGCAAAAACATCAGAAAGCATCGAAATGACATTTTGAATCTAAGTGGCCAATTGACCGATGACGTAATCGAGCTACCAGAACGTATTCGGGATGACATGCGCGCCTTTTTAGAGCGTCTGGCTAAAGAAGATATTGATCTCAAAAGCATCGGGTTGAAAGGGCTGCTGTACGATTATATTGAACGCCTGACTGCTGGCTTTGCGCTGAGTGATAAATAATGGGTTTTAGAAAATTTTTTAAGAAAAACTAGTCAGACGTAAGAGCGCTTACCACACAATGTAAGAACTTTCCGATCAACTTGTAAGTTAGGTATGGATTTTTTCAGTGCTATAAGCTAAGCACGTTCTGCTCCGATATGACTGTTGCATTCATTCATATAAGGAGTAGCACATGGCACGATCAATCTGGGGTGACCTTCCACCGGTAACGGTCGCCATGCCGCCTGCGAGAGTCAGCGTCAAGAAGGCTGCAGAGCAGGTGGGGCAGGTGTTGCAGGAGGTTGGCGAGAATGCGCTTGCACTCAATTCCTTGGCGATGGAAAAGCGCAAGATGAAGCCGCTTTTCAAGGGTTTCAATCCTGAGCAGATAACTCCCAAGGACCTCAACAGGGCAGGGATGATCCTCTACAAGTTCGGCATGATCGACAATCACACTGCGGAACTCATGAGCCGAGCCGGTGATGAGTTCGACAGTAAAGGCAAACTTGTCGATCCGAATAAAAAAATCAACGCACTGGAGTTCTTTGCCAACCGGATTATCGATATGAAGCAGAAAGCATTGAGCGGCGATCCGTACGCCCAGATTCTGTTACCTGATTACATTAAGACCATTCATATCATGCAGAACCTGCAGGCGTTTGCCGAGTCGGGCGACAGCTACGACATGCGCAAGATCAAGGATATGGAGAGTAAAGGGCTGGTCAAACGAACACCGGATGCCAAGGCCTGAACACTGCTGGCTTCACAAAAGATCGGAAATAAAAAAGGCCGCTGCCTGTACATGTACACGCAGCGGCCAAACAAAACGCGGGATCAAGGGAGCTTGCAAATCCACGTTGAATTTCAACCTGAGCAGGTTACCTGCCTTCCGTGCATTGAAAAATCTCCGCTCTGGAGATGCAGCGTTACGCAGCCAGCAACAATGGCTGGCAGCTCAACCGCCAGCAACTCAATGAACGGTGCGATGTGAAGGCAATTGGCTCAGGCGTTCAGTGAGCCTGATTCGCTGTATAGGGTCTTCACTGAGCAACAGCGCGTGTTCCAGGTCGAAGCGTTCGGCCTGCGGGCATTCAAGCATCTGGTACAGCGTAGCGCGGGCCAGGTAATCGCTGCTGATGGCTTGGCCCAGCTCGACGATCCGGTCGGCGTCCTTGAGCGCAGCGATAAAGTTGTCATTGATCTGATGCAGGTGCCTGAGGTTGCGTGACAACCTTTGCAATATGTTCGCAGGTGTCGCCGACTTCATGTGCTCGGCGCGCAATTGCATGCTCGGTCCAAACTGGCGGACCAGCAGCTCGCGACAGTCTCTGGGGTATAGCCTGCGACCACCGCAGGGGTCGAGCAGATGGTCGGCGCCTGGCACGCGCAGCAGAAAGTGGCCCGGGAAGTTGACGCCCTCCAGCGCAATGTTCAGCCGCCTGGCGATTTCCAGTGCGACAAGTGCCAGCCCCAACGGCTGGCCCCTGCGGCGCTGGATGATCTGGTGCAGCAGTGCCGCGTCAGGTTTGGGAGGGTTCCAGTCATCCTGCTGAAAACCCAGCGCGCTGAGCTGGCGCAACATTGGTTGGGCAAGTTCGGAGGCGGGCAGGACAGGCAGGGCAGCATCGATCTGGCGTTGCAACTGGTGCATCCCGGCCATCACGTCCTGGCGGGAAAACTGTGGATCATGCTCTGCCGAAACCCATAACGCGGCTTCAAACACCGAGGGCGGCGTATGTTGCAGGCAGGCCAGGCAATGCTGACGTGGCGTCATCGACAAGCTCCGTGGGCCTTACAGTTCCGGGCATCCAATACGAAGACTCTTTGTAACCCTGCGCAGGGCTTTCGTCCAGCGCAGCCTGTTGCTACTTGTTTAGTGCTTCTATCAGTTCTGGCGTCACATAGTGCGGACCGTCGAACAGGTACAGCGGGTAACCGTCATAAGCGTCGAGTTGGGGTTGCAACTCATCGGCGGTTGCCGAGCGAAAGCCGCCGCCGACCTGCGGGCGAAAGGCTTCGACGATTATTCTTACCCGGTTTTTGCCCAGTCGCTTGCGCAGCGCATCAGCGTAGGTCCGGGCGACCGGTGCGGTACGGGCATAGACGCCGACGCCGTCCTGAAAGAATACCCCGATGTCATCTGGCAGCCAGGTCTTCAACCAGTCTGCTGTGGCGGCCGGGCCGATGTTGGCGCCGTCGTAGATACTTATCCACAGCGGCCTTGGCAGTTTAGCCAGCAGCGCAGGCAGCTCTTTGGCGCGGCTCCAGCTGGGGTCTACCTCGGCTGGAAAATACCAGCCAGTGACGTTCAGCGGCGTTTTCACGTTGGCCAGTTGCGCAGACAGCGTTGCCAGTTGCTCGATGTTGTCCCGCGACTGGTTTTCGCTGAAGTGCCCGGCCAGGCCGAGAATCACTTCCTTGGCCCATGGCTCTTTGCCGATCCGTGCCCAGTCCGGCAGGGCAGGTACGTTCGGCAGGTTGGTGCCCGGGACGAAGGACTGCCCGTCGACAGCCGTCCACTGCACCAGCAGTTGCCGTGCGCCGAGTTTGTCCCAGTTCCCCTTGATGCCGACTGTTGCATTATCCGGCTGCCAGACAATGCCGACGATACCCGGCCCTTTGGGCAGCAATATCCGATACAACTCGCTGGAGCCGATGCCCAGCACGCCGATCATAAGGGCAGCCAGCGACGTCTTGATCAACGTCGCGCGTCGCAACAGTGCGAGCAAAGCCTTCAAACACTACTCCCGGATAGATGAGGCGCGGTGATTACCACGAGAACGTCATACGGGCGAATACGCCTTCTGCCCGGTCATCGCCGAACACTTTTTCCCGGTACTGCACAGAGAAATCGACATATGACTGCGGCGCCTTGTACGTGTCCTCGCGGAACCAGTAGCGCACACCCGTGCCGACGCCCAGACCGCCTGCGTTGCCTGAAGACGTGCTGCTGCGGCCGAGGCTGTCGACCTCGCTGCGCATCTTCGAATCATAGTCCACTGCGGCGACCACATGCGGGAACACCACCAGCCGCGGGCTGATGCTGTCCAGGCGAAAACTGCGCCCGACCTGCCATTCGCTGTTGAAGTAGTTACGTTTGTCCTGCAGATAACGGCCGCCTTCAGCGTACAGCTGCGAGGTCCACCAGCTAGGTACGTCGACCCGCAAGTCAGTGCCGATGCTGGAGCCATAGCCCAGACGCACCAGCCAGTCGCCATCGGCGTTGGAATTGCCCAGCGGGAACGTGCGTTCGAAAGCGCCGATGATGTTGACTTCGCTGAACGGCTTGGCACGTATGCCGAGCGCGCCTTGCAGGGCGTCCGCGCCTGTGTCGGATTCACCGCTCTTGCTCCACAGCGTGTCGGTCACCCGTCCGTACAGCTCGACGAAGCGTGCATTGCGATAACCGAACGGCCGCCAGAATACTTCGGTGCTGTTCTGCACGCTGTCATTGCTGCCGCCAGGTGCGCCGCTCAGGCCGCTGCTGGTACTTGCGCCGCGATAAGTCGTGGTGTTGGTCAGGCCCCAGACGCGGGACAGGTCGGAGACCGCGCGGCGGGTGTCGAACACTTGCTGTGCAGGCATCTGCAAATCGCCGGTCTGCTGGTAATCCAGCACGCGTTTGAAGTACGCGATGGCCTGCGCATCATCCGGGGTGCGCATGGCGCTGTAAGCAGCATCCTGCACTTCGCGGGGCCTGAGACCGGACTGACGATCAACACGCTTGAACGTGTCCAGCGCGCCTTGATCATCGCCCGCCTGGCTCAGGAAGTACGCGATCTGCACTTCATCACCCGGTTGCAGTTCGCCAGCGTCGCGGGCTTTCTGCAAGCGTTGCAACGCCTCGCTCGGCTGGCCCATGGCGGCATACAGAGAAGCCTGTTCACGCAGCGGCAGATTGCCGACGGCCATAGCCTGGGCAAAGTCCTGACGGGCACCACTCTGGTCGCCCAGGCGTTGACGCATTTGCCCCCGCTGGACGAGCAGGGTGGCGTCGTTGCCATTGAGCGCGAGCGCTTCGGTGGCCGCAGAGCGTGCTTCGGCATATTGCCCTTGGGCAATCAAAGCGCTGACCAGTAATTTTCGGTACGCCACTTGTTTCGGGAAACTACGCACGGCGTCACGCGCCTCGCTGACCGCGGTTTCATTGTCGCCGCGCGCCAGTGCCTTGTAGCCATTGGCCGCCTTTTCGACCGCCACCTGCTCCTGGATCGCCTGCCGACGGCGCGTCAGGACCGGCTGTGGGCCGAGTGCCTGCTCTGCTTCGCTGATCGCTGTCTGTGCTTCGTCCAGACGCTGCTGACGTTGCAGTGCCTCGATCAGCATCATGCGGTAATCCAGACTTTTTGGTGCCTGCGCGATGGCTTTGCGGGCGTGGCTGGCCGAGCCGTTGTAGTCATGCCGGGCGTATGCCCGCAGCGCCTGATTGCCTTCCAGATAGCCGGGTTTCGGACGCGTCTTGTAAGCGCGCTGCGGGTGATCGCGGCGGTACTTGTCGCGTTCGGCCAGGGCAATCAGGTCGCGCAACTGGCTGGCATCGGCGCGCTGACGCAACGCCTCGTTCGCCTTGGCGATCGCGAGGTCGTAGTCCTTGCGGTTGTAGGCCATGTAGGCTTCGTTGGCGATAGCATACGCCGGACCGGTCAACGGCAAAGGAAGGGTTTCTGCCTGGCTGAACGGCGAAGAGAGACTCAGGCCGGTCACCAACAGCGACAGGATGAAGGGGCGCTTCATAATGGCTGCTCCGTTTGATCGGCAGGTCGGTAGTGGTTGTGCTGACGGGCCACAGCCTCTTCGATGGTTTCTCTGGGCAGCACGCCGATGTCGACCAGATAATCGCCGATACGGCCATGCACATGCGGGCGATAACCCAGCATGGCCTTGCGGAACACCTCGCGGTCCAGCAGGCCCTGTTCGACCAGCAGATCGCCCAGCAGTGGCGCAGCGGCCGGCAGCGGCTGACCGCCGACGGCTTGCAGCTGACGCAACTGCGCAACGATCTCGCTTTCACGCGCCACCAGTTGCACCGGCTCCGAGCCAAGCTGTTCGGTAATCTGCTGCAAGCCTTCCTCCGGAAGCGGACTGGCCACTGCGATTTCCGTGCGCCCCTGAACATTGATCGTCAGTGGCACCACGCGCCAGCGCAGGCAGAACTCATCCGCCAGCACACTGCTGTCGGCGCGTTTGCTGGCGATGTCGAAGACCCGCGGCAGATCATTCTGGAAGGCGATGGCCTCAGCGAGGGTTTCATCGTCGAGCCAGCCATGGCTCAGCAAAATCCTGCCCAGTGGCACCTGACGGGTTTGCTGTTCAGCCAGTGCGGTTTGCAGTTTTTCGTCATTGATGGCCTGCCATGACAACAGCACGCTGCCCAGACGACGAGGTGCGGCAGCGACCAGATCGGTGGACGGGAAGTCGTGCATGGTCTTGTCCCAGACCAGCTTGCGGTTGAGTAGCTTGCCTACCAGAAACATCCGCCAGGCCCGCGCTGCAGCCATGAAGTTGACGAAGTTGCCGACCACCATGCGCGGTATGGACAGCAAGCCATGCTGCCAGCCATACAGCACGGTGGTGAAGTAACAACGGTGGGCAATCCGCCACAGCAGGGCAATGCCGTTGGCCACCAGCAGGTACTGAATCAGCCCGGTAGTTTCGAACGGTGTCGGGAAGCTGGTATTCCACAGCCCGCTGGAACGCAGAACGATCAACGCTAGCAACTGGATGAGGATCAGGTAAGCAATGATGCTGATAAACGAGGTCACCACACCTTTGCGGTCGCGAAACAGCAGGTAACGGTTTGCCAGCGAGCCGGTCCAGCCCATCTGTTCCCAGCCTTGCAGGCCGATACCCAGCGTCCAGCGAGCTTTCTGGCGAAACGCGGTGCGGAAGGTGTCCGGGAAAAACTCACGGACACACAGCGGCATTTCCAGGGTGGATTCGTACTGCTTGCGGAACCAGGATTTACGCAATACGCGAAATTGCACCGGAAAGCGCACGAAAATCGCCTGCATGCCGTACTTCGCCAGACGTGCGCCGACGTCGTAGTCCTCGGTCAGGCTTTCGGTATTGAACGGCTGGTTCTGGTTTTCTTCTGCCAGCACCATCAAGGCGCGGCGCGAAAAACAGGTGCCGACACCCGCCGATGGCACGGTGTCGGTCATGCTTTCACGCACGACCAGGTCCTTGCCGTGCCATTCGGCGAACTCATCCATGTAGGTGCCCGCAACCCATTCGTACCAGTTGCGCTCCAGCGACACCACCGGTAGCTGGATCATGTCCTTGCGTGGCAGCAGGTAGTTGAACAGGCGCAGCTCAAGCGGATGCAGTACGTCCTCGCTGTCGTGCAGAATGGTCCCGGCGAACTGTACGGCATGAGTTTGCTCATACAGAAAGATCGCCTGGATCACCCAGTTCAGGCAGTCGGCCTTGCAGGTCGGGCCGTTGTGCGGCACCTCTACACGGTGTAACTGCTTGTAGCGACGGCGCATGCGCTCCACTTCGTCGATGGTGCGCTGGTCATTGATGTAGGTGCCGACAAAGACCACGTAATTCTGGTAGTCGAGGGTCGACACCATGTTTTCGATCATCGGCGCGATGACGTCGTATTCCAGCCAGGCCGGGACCATGATCGCCAGTGGCTGCTGATCACGTGCCATCAACTGCTCGGCAGTCAACGGCCGATAGCGGCGTTCGGCGGTGAACTTGCGGTACAGCCGCCTGGACCAGTACCAGATGTCGATGAACAGGTCATCGATACTCGACACGAGAATGATCAGCCCGACAATGATCGTCGCGACTTCCAGCACGCTGTAGTAATGGGCCAGCCAGTAAGGCCAATAAAGCGACGTCATTGCGGCGATCCGTTACGAGCGATTGCGACGGGCGCTACGGCCAGCCAGCAACAGGATGAGAAAGAGCACGATACCGGCCGGAATCAGCCACAGCAGCGACGGTTTGCGCCAGGCTTCGATGCCAGTGGTTTCTTCTTCTTCGATCATCTTGCTGCCGGTTGGATCATTGGCGTCGAAGGTTGCCACCGGGCCGCTGTCGGCGAGCAGGGTTGCATTGCCGCGTTCCAGCAGCAACGGACGCTCGAAGACCGGGGCCTGACCGCCCAGTGTGCGATAGACCATACCGTGCTGGCTGCCGGCTTCGATCACTTGCAGGGACGCCAGGTGATTGAGAGTCTTGAGATCCAGCAACGTCTGCTCTTTGTGGTTGATCAGCAGATGGCCTTCGTTATCGGCCTTGACCGACTCGGCAGCGTCCTTGACCGGCAATTCGAAAGCCAGAAACGCCTTGGCCGGTGTTACCGCAACACTGGCGTCATCACTGACGCTGAGTTGTGCGCGCAATGGCGAAACACCGGCAGCGCTGGCAACACGGATAACCTGCGGCAGGCTGCTGGCCGGACGCTCGAGGTAGCCCTTCGGCACCATCAGTTGAGTGTCGGTCGCGAAGCGCGCGGCCATCCCGGAGAAGTTGCTGTCCGGGGTGATCTTGTCCAGTACCACATGGCTGGTCGGCAGTACCGAGATCGGGAACGCCTGCGGTGTTTCCAGGCACATGTTACTGACCGGCTGACGCTGGAAGGACACACGCAAGGTGTTCTGTGCCGCCAGAGCGTACTGCGGAATCCGTGCTTCGATGCGTTCTTTCTTGCCGTCGGCCGTCAACTGCAACGCACCGATCAGGTAATCATTGATAAATACGGTGGCAACCGGAGGCGTGCCTGATGCACCGGGTGCAGCGGCCACATCGATCATGGCGGTGACCGGTACGCGACCGTCATAGGCCACGCTGCCCAGCGGGAACGAAGCGGTCCAGTCGGTTTTAGCCAGCACGTCGACCGTCCCTGGCTTGCCGCCCAGGCGCGTCAGTGCCACACGGCCGTCTTCGCTGAGCGGCATAGCGCTTTCTTCGCCGATGGTCAGCTGGCGGCTGCGTGCCAGTTTGTTCCAGGCCGAGCTGAACAGGCCAATGGCCTTGTCTGCCGATTCTGGTTTGATCATCAGCAACGCACGATTGCCCAGCAACGCCAGACTGACGTCGTCGCCAGCACTGTTGGCAAGCGGCTTTTTGATATGACGCTCACGCCATTGACTCAGTGCGCCGACGGCCGACGCATCGACGCTCTGGACCTGCGCCTGAAGCGCGTCGAGCGAGTCATCGATGGCCTTGAGTAGTTGCGGGTCGCTGATGGCCAGGTCTGCTTGCAGCGCAGGTGTCTGGCCGAGCATCAGCAGGGCACCGATTTCAGCCTGATCGCGCAGGGTGTACATGCCTTTGCCATTGAGGCCTGCAAATGCCGGGATCTGCATGAGTTCTGCCGGAATGCGCAGATTGCTCAGATCAAGGCTGTCCTGTACAGCAGGAAACGGCAGGATACGGGCCTGCTTGCCGATCCTTTCCAGAGCGACGCCCAGGCGCCAGGCAGCATCGTAGCTGGCAGCGGACAAGGTGCCCGGTGCGACCAGCAGACCGGGTTTGCCGGGCAGTGCGGCCCATGCCGCGCCGATATCCTGCACCTGGCTGGCGTCATAGCTGTAAGTCAGTCGGGTGTGCGGATCGATGCGCAGTACGTTGCCGATGGCGCGTTCATCTTCGCAGAGTACTTTCGAGATCACCGAGGACCAGGCGACGCCAAGACGCACCGAGCCGCTTTCCCGCGCCGCTTTGTCAACACCCAGTACCGTGCTGGCGTTGCCTTGCTCTTCGTTAAGACCAAGGGCGCGTACCGGATAACCGTCCAGCGACAGCAGCAGCGTGTTGCGGCCTGCTTCGCCGTTCAGGTAACTGGCGTCAAAATTCAGCGTCGCGTCAGTCAGTGGCACATTGGCTGGCACTGGCAGGTACAGCTCCCGGCGCGCATCACTGGCGCTGAGAAGGATCGGACGATCGATACCCAGTTCCCGCAGCTCGACCACTCGCTCCTGACGGTTGTCGGCAGTGATCCGATTGATTGCCAGGGTCAAGGGACTGTCGGCGGCCAGAGCAAAGGTGGGCATCAGAGCCAGCAGGCTCATCCCGCAGGCAAGGGCGCTCAGCGCGCCCATGTTTACGGTAACGGAAGATTTCATCGGGTATGTCTCGGTAAGGGCTCAAGGCCATTGGGCTTTGAAGCAGGCAGCAGGTCCGCGAGAAAGGCCTGACGGGCACACGGCGTGAGCCGTGTGCCCGTAATGTCTACGGACTGTCCGCTGCGGATTCGATTATGGTTTGTGGTGTGAACATCTCGCCGCGTTAACTGGCCATTGAGCGCACTTGGGCATGTTGGTGCAGGTGCCCGGGCATGGCGCCTGGCCTGGCATCGACCGTATCCGGGCGACGACGCGGCATTTCAGCGACAAATTCGTCTACCGGGCGCCCCATCAGCGCATCGACGATACGCGCACTGGCCTTGCCGTCACCATAGGGGTTGGCGGCGCGGGCCGCGTTCTGCCAGAGCGCGTCGTTGTCAAACAAGGCGTTCACGCCACGAATGATGGCGTCCGGCTCGGTGCCCACCAGGCGCACAGTGCCAGCCGCCACGGCTTCAGGCCGCTCGGTGACGTCGCGCATGACCAGCACCGGTTTGCCCAGCGACGGTGCTTCTTCCTGCACGCCGCCGGAGTCGGTAAGGATCACGTGGGAGCGTTGCATCAGGCGCACGAACGACATGTAATCCAGCGGTTTGATCAAATGCACATTGGGCAGATCGCCCAGGTGTTCGGTCACCGGCCCCAGCACGTTGGGGTTCAGGTGTACCGGATAGACGATCTGTATGTCGTCACGCTGCGCGAGTTCACACAGCGCCTTGCAGATGTTCAGGAAGCCGTCGCCGAAGTTCTCGCGGCGATGCCCTGTCACGACCAGCACTCTGCGGTCTGGCACCAGGAACGAAAATTGACGGTCCAGCGCATGGCATAGCTGACGGTTGGAATCGATTCGCTGGGCGGTCAGATGCAAGGCGTCAATGACGGTGTTGCCCGTCACGAAGGAAATACCCTGCAGGCGCTCGCCCAGCACGTTGCGCCGCGACTCGGCGGTTGGCGCAAACAGATGATCGGAGATCAGGTCGATGCAGCGACGGTTCATTTCCTCAGGCCAAGGCTGACGGATATCGCCGGTGCGCAAGCCAGCCTCGACATGGCCGATGGGGATACGGCGATGAAACGCCGACATCGCTGCCACCATGGCCGACGTGGTATCGCCGTGCACCAGAACCTTGTCGGGCTGCATTTCGTCCAGGATCGGATCAATGGCTGCGTAAAGCGCTGCCGTCAGAGAATTCAGTGTCTGCCCTGGACGCATCACGTCAAGGCTGTAGTCCGCCTTGAGTTCGAACATGTCCAGCACCTGTTGCAGCATGCTCTGATGCTGACCAGTGATACATATTCTTGAGTCGATACCCGGCTCTGCGGCCAGTGCTCTGACCAGAGGCGCCATCTTGATAGCCTCCGGGCGAGTGCCGAAAATTGAAAGGATCTTCATTCTGGGTTGCTGACCAGCCATTTATTTCCTCCCGCGCTGTTGAGCGCGCCGCACAGCAACTGAACCGGGCAATGGGCTCGGACAGCTTGCGAGTTGATGATTTTCTCGGGCGGGAAAGATCGGAGTTAATACTCGATGTTCACTTCAATGTGATGTAGCAAAGTGCCTTGTTACCCGGATTGGTCGGGATTATTAGCAGAACACTTTAATAAAGCCAAACTTTTTATTAAGTATTTTCCAATGTAAGGATTAGTTGGAACTTTCATTTTTAGAGACGGTCAGGCGGTCGGTTCTGCTCGCCCAAAGGTGTGCATGGGCCAATGAATGCTGCGGTTTCAGGGCGGGTGATGGCTTCTTGTCTGCTGTTGTCAAGGCAGAGATGAATACTCTAATTTTCAGTGATGGCAAAAAGTTCAAACAAAAATCGAGGGGCGGTGAAGTCATCCACTACAGCAAAATCCTGACGCCTGATTAATGACATTAAAAGAAAAGAGGTTCACAAAAATGACGCTGATATTATGACGGTGTGGAACTTTACTATGTAACGAGTTTGAAGCGGAGGTAAAACGAGGGGTTGCCGGGAGTCGCGTTACATGGCGTTCAACTGAAACTATACATGTGAACCCCAACAGCCAAGAGTTGTAACAGGACTGCAGTCATCTGGGCAAGCCATAAGTGAGAATGGTTAACGACCCTCAAACGAGAGGGTCGGTATTCATTCGGATGTAGGTCAGCTTTCTGTACTGGCTGTCTCCGACAGTTCGTTCAGCGCTGTAGCGTTATTTTTGAACGCTGCCGCAAAAACGGCCCGGTTCTTCGCCATGTAAATGCTCGCGTCTTCCGCGTGCTTCTCGGAGATCCCCGGTACGTTCTTGACCAGGACGTCAGTGAGAAGCTCGGCCAGCTCGAGCATTTGATCGTGCGCATCGGCGAGTTTACGGTCCACGAAAGTAGTCTCCAGATCGCGGGTACTGCGGTAAAGGGTTTCAACAGCCATTTTGGCCTCGTCGTCTTATCCAGTGTTGATAGGGCTAGACCCGGACGTTCAGTGCTTCACGCTCTGACCAGCGGGTAATGCAAAAGCAGTGATCGTGCATGACCAGCGTGCCGGTCAGGGAGAGCGGTGCGCCACATTGAAGCCGTTCACCCACGCATGTGCGCCTTAGGGTGACTTCTCGATTACTGTGTTTTTATACAGTAAAACGGTTGCGGCAATCAAGTGCTGTCTGAATAGTGGCGTTTGAGCATCTTTTTTACCCGGCAAATGTGCCTTGCGACATCCCGTCGCGCTCTCAACCATAGCCTATGGCCCTGTTCCTGCTTTATATAGCAGGCCACAAACAGGCGTCACGAGTATCTGGCAGTGTCCGGTCGGCATAAACGAAGGTTCAGAGGTAAGCGTCATGGGAAACAAATGGGCAGTAAAGATCAGGCATCGGGTGCATGGGCAAGCCGAATCGCTGGGTAACCTCTGTGTCGAGAGCTTCCACTTTCTTGCGTTGTTCGCGATTGGTGCAATCACTGCCTGGGCGTCAGTGGTCGCGTTTCTGGGGATGGTCGAGAAAGGCAACGTCACCGTTGATGACATCCTGTTGCTGTTCATCTATCTCGAACTGGGGGCGATGACCGGGATTTACTTCAAGACCAACCACATGCCTGTGCGCTTCCTGATCTATGTTGCGATCACCGCATTGACCCGCCTGCTGATTTCCGACGTGTCGCACCACAACCCGCCCGACATCGGCATCATCTATTTGTGTGGCGGCATTCTGTTGCTGGCGTTTGCGATTCTGGTCGTGCGCTACGCGTCGTACAAATACCCGTCGGCGAAAATCCCCGATTCATCCAGCGCGGTCAAAGGCGCGGTGACGGAAGAGAAGGGCGAAATCTGATCGAAGCGCCAGCGGCATCCATGAAAGACGCCGCCAGGTGCTTGCTGCAAGGAAGGTTTAGTTGAGCCAGGCCCCGGCATGCCAGTGCCAGCCGTCACCCGCGCTTTCCCAGTGTGGATGCACATAGCGATAACCGGGTCGTTCTGCTTCCCAGTGACCGTGAACGGGCACAAAGCGCTGGCCGTTCCAGTGCCAGTAACCACGTGCCCATACATAGCCGGGACGCGGCGCGGGTTCCACTTCGACTATTCGCTCGGGCGGCGCTTGCGGCGCGATGACCTCTTCGACGTATTCATGATGTGCGTGCGGTCGTTCATGCACGACCCGCTCTTCGACACAGCCTGATGCGATCGCAAGTGATGCGATCAATACTCCGTAACGTAAGAACATGGTGCCTCCTCGGCGTTCACCGCAGGTGCAGTGGCGCTGAGCGTAATGCCCAGTCGCTCGAATGTTTCTGCGCAAGGAGTGTTGTAGCAGCTTGTAACTGTACTTTTGCTGAACCTGCGGGAGGGCTGCAGTTCAAGGTCGTCACGGAGGACGACCGAAGGAGGGGATGTGTATGGACAGTCGTGATGGTCGGGGTTTCGTCACGCTCCGGCGTTGACGACCGCCTGATCCCGTGACCACAGGCCATTCGCGGGCACCGGTGCCTTCTGCAGCGTCACACCATCCGTCATCGCGGCCAGAATCTTGATCGCACTCTCGCCACGCTCGATGGCGATGCCGAACTGCACGCTTTCGATAAGCTTGCGCAGGCGCTGGGGATCATTGCGTTGCGCGGCGCTGATCAGGCGCTTGGCAACAACTCCGCGTTCATTCGAGAGGGTCAGCATGATGCTGCCGTCCAGTCCTTGAATGCTCAGATTCACCCGATAGTCGGGGTGGAATGTGTCTGTGATCATCTGAAAAGGATTGTCCATATCATTCACCTGCTCAATGGTTCTGCATAAGTTGACCGGGTAGTAGTCCTTTTGGTTCTTGATGACGGATCAGCGGTCGCGTGGCTCCGGCGCTTGCTGCTGAGAGGTTGTGCTGTCATCTTTTGCCTGCTCCATGGTCTCGATGGTCTGACGTACAGCGAAATCGCCACTCATTTGGGTGCGTCCTCCAGCATGCTCAAACACTACATGGCCAGTGTCATGGTGCATTGCTACAAGACACTGCACAGTTCGGGCCATTTTGCATGAGCGACAGGCACGAACCCTCCGAACGGATGATTGGCGAGGCCGCGTCGTGGCTGGCTTTGCTGCACGATGACTCGGTCACCCCCGCGAACAGAGAGGCCTTCGAGCGTTGGCGGCAGGCAGATCCCGGACAGGAAGTTGCACTGGCGCGCATGCAGTCCATGTGGGGCAGTCTTGACGAATTGTCCGACAGTTCTGCGCGAGTCGCACTCCGACAAACATTCGCAGCGGCGGGGGCAAAACCCCTCTCGCGTGCAGTGCAGGTGCGGGCCCTGATCGGTGTGCTGGTGTGCGGCTGGATGAGTGCCGAGCGCTTGCCTGTATGGATGGCCGACCAACACACGGCAGTCGGCGAACGACGCGATTTTTCCCTCGCCGATGGCAGCCAGGTGCCACTGAACAGTGGCTCTGCGCTGAATGTTAAATTCGATGGACGGCAACGGACCGTCGAGTTGCTCGAAGGCGAACTGGGGGTCGAGGTGGCCAAAGATGTGCAGCGACCGTTTGTGGTGCGCACGGATCAGGGCACGGTCACCGCGCTGGGCACACGCTTTGTGGTGAGGCGCGGCGATGAGGGCACCACGGTCAGCAGCGTGCTGGAGTCAGCCATTTTATCGCCATGGCCTTCTGCGTTTCGATGCGCAGGCGTTGCGGGGGATGCGGGTGTCTGGCGTGTTCCGGCTGGATGATACGGACGCGGCGATAGCTGCGCCCATGGCAAAAAGGGCGAACCGTTTCCGGTTCGCCCCTTGGTGTTTACAAAACGTATCTGTTTATCAAACGTGTCAAATAATCAGGTCAGACGAGCGGCTTCTTTCTCCTGCTCTTTTTCCAGAAATTCTTCTTCGAGCAGCGCGTCCGGGCTGATCGGGTCATCATCCTGCTCGGCAAGGGCCGGTGCAGCGCCGCGTTTGCTGCCGCGCAGCTTGCCAAACAGATGCTCGAGAGCGTGATCGAGTTTTACCGCAGCACCATCCACAGCCTGATCTACCGTATCGGCTTTGTGGGAAACAGAAATAGGTTGGTGTCCTTTGGGGCGCGCTTCCATCTGGCATTTGATGTCATGCGGGCCGGGCTTGTCGCCGTTCTCATCGCGGATATGGACTTCAACGCGAGTCAGGTTTTCGTCGTAGTGTTCGAGCGTGCTTTCAACGGTGGTACGAACCCACTCCTCCAGTCGGATACTGCTTTCGATGTGATTATCGCTATTGACCTGGATTTGCATAGTTAATCCTTATTAGGGCTTGCTCGTGCGAGGCTGGACTGTGCGATTCCCTGTGGAATCGGTTTCGTTTGCGCTCACTCACAGTGTTGGCGGCAATGGCCTGACAATTCAACCCCAATATGTAAGAAATATTTCGCAGCAAAAAAGCACTGACGATTATTTGAATGGAAATCCTTCTCCTTGACACCTCTCGTTCCTGACGCTCCGGCGTGGGAATGCATTTCGTGACGCTCTGCGCCACATGGCAGCCGTGACGCATGGTGCAGGTTGTGCCGAAATGCATGCCCATGCCCATGCGTTGGCACAAGGGTCGTCTTTTTTCCTGAAACTAGAACGCAACCGACGTCTGCACATACACCGTGCGCGGTTCGCCGACGTATTTGCCGCGGTTGTTGTCGTCGAACGAGCGGGTGTAGTACTGGCGGTTGAAAATATTCTTCACCCCGACGGCAACATTGAGGTCCGACAATTGCGGGCCGAAGTCGTAGTTGGCGCGGCTGCTGAACAGCATGTACCCAGGGATCTTGCCCGTGCTGCCATCGGCGCTTTCGGCTGCCGTGTTGGCGTTGTCGGCGAACTGATCGCTCTGGAAAGAGCTGTCGACATTGAGCTTCCACGGCCCTTCGGTGTAGCTGACGCCCAGCGTGCCTTTATGCTTTGACGAGAACGGTACGCGATTGCCCTTGTTCGGGCCGTCTTCACGAATAGTTGCGTCAACGAACGCATAGGTTGCGTAGACATCGTAGCCAGCCAGTGCCGGGTTCAAACCTTCCAGCGCGTAATTGATGCTGGTTTCGATACCCTGATGGCGCGTTTCGCCGCGAGCGATCACCGTGTCGTTGGTCTGGTTGCTGTCGTACTGATTATCGAAGTTGATCAGGAACGCGCCGATCTCGGCCCGCAGGTTGCCGTTGTCGTAACGTGTGCCCAGTTCCCAGGTGCGCGCCTTTTCCGGTTTGACTTCATCTCCGGTCACGCGATTGGGCATCTGGCTGTACTGCACGCTGCCGAACGAGCCCTCGGTGTTTGCGTACAGGTTCCAGGTGTCGGTCAGGTGATAAAGAACGTTCAACGCGGGCAGTGCGGTGCTGTAGTCGCCCTGATAGCGGGCATTGGTCAGGTTGTTGTTCTGCGCGGTGTCGATCATCTCGTAGCGAACGCCGGGCGTGATGGTCCACTTGCCGATATCGATCCGGTCATCGATGTAAAACGCATGCGCTTCTGTCGCGCCGCGCGTGTCGCGGTCGTTGCGGCTGCCAGTGGTTGGCAGTTCGCCGGTCACTGGTTCACGATAGCGCAGCTCATGACCGGCTTCATTGACGTAGCGATAACCGACGCCGACTTCGTGCCAGGTTTCACCCAGTGCGAAGCCTTGCGAGAAGCGTGTTTCCAGTCCGCGCACCCAGTACTCACGAGGCGACAAGGAGACAAAGCTGCCCTGATCGAGATAACCGCTGCGCAAGGTCTTGGTGAAGAACGTGTTGGCCGTGAATACCCGCGCATCCTGTTCGTAGCGATAGCCGAAGTTGAACATCGTGCGACGGCCCCAGAACTTGTCCTTCAGCCGTGTCGACTGATACGGATCGGCATCGTAATCCTTGACGCTCAGCCCACCGGGCATTTGTGCTTCGCCATCGTAGTACTGCGCCATGGCGTTGAGGCTGTTGGCCTCGTCGATCTGGTATTTGCCTTTGAGAATCAGGTCATCGATTTCAGTGTCGCTGTGCTCGCGCCAGTCACCGCCGCGCACGCCGGAATACAGAATCGCGCCGCCCAGGCCGTTGTCAGCGGTGCCGCCGGCCAGCAGATTGCCGGTGGTCTTGAAGCCGTCCTGGCTGGACGAGGGACTGGTTTCGGTCTGTATGCCGCCTTTGAGCGTCGGCGCATCGGGGATGGCGCGGGTCACGAAGTTTACGATGCCACCCACGTTCTGCGGCCCGTAACGCACTGCGCCGCCGCCGCGTACCACGTCCACAGCGTCCATGTTGCCCATGCTGATCGGCGCGAAGGACAGTTGTGGCTGACCATAAGGTGCAAACGGCACCGGGATGCCGTCCATCAATACGGTGGAGCGTGACGCCAGACGCGGGTTGAGGCCGCGAATGCCGAAGTTCAGCGCCATGTCATGGCTGCCGGTGCCGTTGTTGTCCGGCGCATTGACGCCGGGGATGCGATTGAGCACCTCGCGCGCCGACGTCGCCCCCACGCGCTCGAATTCCTCGCGACGGATCACGTCGCGCGCGCCTGGGTGTTCGAACACGTTGGTCTGCTGCGCTTCGCCCAGCCAGTCGCCGACCACTGTTGAAACGCCCAGTTCGATGGGCGCACCAGCCGCACTGGCCGATTGCAGGGTGAAGCCGTTGTTGCCGTCAGCCATGGCTTGCAAACCGGTGCCTTCGAGCAAGGCATTCAGGCCTTGCTCAGGCGTGTATTGACCTTCCAGCCCACGGCTTTTCAAACCGCTGGTGATCTGTGAGCCATAGGAAATCAGCACCCCCGACTCGCGCCCGAACTGGCTCAGTGCCGCTTCAAGCTCGCTGGGTGCGATGTGGTACACCTTGGGTGTCACCTCTGCAGCGTAAGCCATCGACAGGCTGCCGACCGAGAGGCTGGCGCCGAAAATGACGTGACGCAATGTGCGCACCAATGGCGAAAGTTGAGTAGGGCGGGCTGACATGCAGGAGTCCTTTGACCGGAAGGTTGAGAGATGCTTTCCCTGTCTGTCACGCGAGGATTGAAAAACGGCTCACGGTTTTTGAAAAATGTTGGCCGACCTACGCAAGTCCAACTGACTATCGTGCCGATGCTCCGCGTCGGCATGCAGTTCGTGACGCTCTGCGTCACAAGTCTTAAGTTCTTGTGAGACAGCAAGCGGAACCGACGTTATGGCTTCAACGGAGCCTGCATCTCGTTCGGCCTGAAGTGCGCATCAAGGCCCCGCGGTGTGACGCGGAGCGTCACGAAATGCATTACCACGTAGTGGGAACGATAAATCAAAAGCTGGGCGTGGGGATGAGCAATCACTGTCAGACCCGCGCCTGCACGTTTACCCAATAGCGGGTAAAGCGCTGCACGCGTACTGGGAGGGCGAGTTCGAGCATGTCGAGGATGCGTTCGCTGTCGGCCAATGGATAGCTGCCAGAGATCAACAGGCTGGCCACTTTTGCGTCACAGTTCAAACGGCCGCGTCGGTAGCGACCCAGCTCGGTCAGAAAGTCCGAGAGCTTCATGCGCGATGCCACCAGCATCCCTTCGGCCCACGCACCACTGCCTGCATCCAGCGGGCGCACGGTGTCCCAGGCATCACGACTGAACGTCACTTGCTGGCTCGCCCGCAGCATCAGGCCCGGCCCGGTTCTGTTGGCGGGCGCTATTTCGATAGCCCCGGCGAACACCGCCAGTTGCGTGCGCCCCTGCAACTGGCGCAGGTTGAAGCGGCTGGTTCCCGTCGAGGCTCTCACCGTACCTTCAGCGCTCAGCAGGTTTAACGGGCGCTGATCCGCCGAAGCGGTCATGAGGATTTCGCCTTGCAGCAGCCGGATAGGACGCTGCTGCGTATCGAAGCCTACATCCACGGCGCTGGCTGTATTCAATTGCACCTGGCTGCCATCGCTCAGCGCCACCTTGCGCTGTTCGCCCACGCCGCTGTTGTAGTCGGCCAGTAACGGTTGCAGGGCGATTTGCTCGCGCAGGCTCCAGCCTGCCGCCGAGCCCGCGCCCAGCAGCAACAGCAGTTTCAGGACATGCCGACGGCTGTTGGATTTCGGCGCATTGAGGGCCGCGTGTGCCAACGGCGAGGACAGCCCGCTCAGGCGCTGATTGACCCGCTGCATATGCGCCCAGGCCCGCTGATGTTCGGAATTGCCGTTGAGCCACAGCTGCCAGGCGTGCTGTCGGCGAGAGTCGAGCGTGCCTTCCTGCATTTCCAGCAGCCAGTTGACCGCTTGCTGCGCCACGGCAGGCGAGATATCGGATCTGTTCAGAGAATCGCCGGTCGGGTTCATAACGCGAAGTAGCAGCGCAGCGCGGCCTTGCTCAGGTGGCGTTTGACTGTCGCGATGGAGATCCCCAGCTCGGCGGCTATCTGGCCGTGGCTGAGGCCGTCAACCTGCGACATCAGGAAGGCGCGTTTGACCAGCGCCGGCAGGCCGTCCAGCAACTGATCCAGCTCTACCAGGGTTTCGAGGATGATCGCCCGTTCTTCTTCCGAGGGCGCCACGCTTTCCGGCAGTTCAGACAGCGCCTGGTAATAGGCGCGTTCCAGATCCTGACGCCGGTAATGATTGCTCAACACGCGCTTGGCAATAGTGGTCAGGAATGCACGGGGTTCGATGATCTGCGCAGTATCACGTGCGCCCAGCACCTTTATGAACGTGTCCTGCGCCAGATCCGCCGCGTTGTGAGGGCAGCCGAGCCTGCGCCGCAACCAGGTCGTCAGCCAGGCGTTGTGTGCCTCATAAAGGCCTTCGACAGTGTGATTGAGAGCGGAATGGGCGGTGTGCATCTCGGAGAACAATCCACGGGATTCAATGATGGCGTGGATTCTGGCAGACTCTTTTGCGTATGAGAATATTTATCATTCATATTGCGTCGCATTTTTCCGGTCAGGGCCGAACTGACCCCAACGCCAGTCTATATTCACCGGGCGTTGCGCCCACGGCCTGACGGAACCGGTTGCTGAAGTGGCTGGCGCTGGCAAAACCGCAGGCCAGCGCGATCTCACCGAGGGGCGTGGCGGTCTGGCGCAGCAACCGGCGAGCCTGCTCGATCCGTCGGGCCAGCAGGTACTGATGGGGCGGCAAGCCGAAGCTTTCACGGAACATGCGGGCGAAGTGGTATTCCGAAAGCGCACACAGTCCCGCCAGTTGCCCGAGGCTCAGCGGGTCAGCCAGGTGCATTTCGATGAACTCGACCAACTGACGCCGTAAATGCGGCGCCAACCCGCCTTTCAGGCGCAAGCCTTCGCGCATTCCTGCCTGGCTGAGCAACGCATGGCTGACCATTTCGTGGGCCAGACTGCTGGTCAGCAGACGTTCGCCGGGCTCGGCCCAGTTCAGGCGGATCAACTGCTGGAAGCGCGTTGCTTGTTCAGGGTCTTCCAGAAAGGTGTTTTCACGCAACTGCATCTCGCGCGGCTCGCGATCCAGCAGCGTGACGCAGCCCAGCGCAAAGTGTTCCGGGCTGAAATACAGGTGCGCCAGACGAATCTCGCCATTCACCACCCAGGCCGACTCATGGCCTGCGGGCAATATGCAGAGCTTGCCCGGCGCGCCTTTCCGGTCAGGCTGGCCGCGCCGAAAAGTACCGGTGCCGTCGGCGATGTAGCACGACAGCGTATGGTGAGTCGGTGCGTGATATTCCTGTGAGTCATGCCGGTTGTTCCACTGCGCGGCCACCAGTCCGTCGCCCAGCGGCGCGCTCTGCTCCAGATTGGCATTGGGTGAACTGTTCAAGGCCTGAAAGACCTGGATGGATTCAATGGCGGGCATGACGATTCCTCTAGGATTTGTATCCTACTCGCTGGCGACGCCGCTGCCAGTAGCGCCTGAATCAAATGCGCAAGATTGTGCAAGCGGTGACAGGCCGGCACGCAGCAGACTGATGGCTCATCAAGGAGCCTGCACCATGAACCTCTCGCTTTATCTGCTGACCGTGCTGATCTGGGGTACGACCTGGATCGCCCTGAAACTGCAACTCGGCGACGTCGCCATCCCGGTCTCCATCGTCTACCGCTTTGCCTTGGCGGCCTTGGTGCTGTTCGCGTTTCTACTGCTGACCAAGCGCCTGCAACCGGTCAATCGTCGCGGCCAGTTGATCTGTCTGGCGCAAGGCGTGTGCCTGTTTTGCGTCAACTTCATGTGCTTCTACACCGCCAGTCAATGGATACCCAGCGGCCTGATTGCCGTGGTGTTCTCTACGTCGACCTTATGGAATGCGCTGAACGCACGGGTGTTCTTTCGTCAGAAAATCGCTGGCAATGTACTGGCCGGTGGGGCGATGGGCCTGCTGGGGCTGGCCTGTCTGTTCTGGCCTGAGCTGTCCGGGCACAGTGCCAGCCGCGAAACCCTGCTCGGTCTGGGCCTGGCGTTGCTGGGTACGTTGTGTTTCTCGGCGGGCAATATGCTGTCGAGCCTGCAACAGAAAGCCGGTCTGCGTCCGCTGACCACCAACGCGTGGGGGATGTTCTACGGAGCGAGCATCCTCGCTGTCTACTGCGTGCTGAGCGGCACGCCGTTCACGTTCGAGTGGAACACCCGCTATATCGGGTCGCTGCTGTATCTGGTCATCCCCGGCTCGGTGATTGCCTTCACCGCTTACCTGACTCTGGTCGGGCGAATGGGGCCGGAGCGCGCAGCGTACTGCACGGTGTTGTTCCCGATAGTGGCGCTGAACATCTCGACCTGGGTCGAAGGTTATCAATGGACCTTGCCTGCCTTGCTAGGGCTTGTGCTGGTGATGGTCGGCAACGTGCTGGTGTTCAGAAAAGCCAGGCCAGTCGCTGTTTTAGTCGTCGGCAAGCTGGCCTGAGTCAATGTCGATCGTTCTTTACCCAAGGAACGATCGACAGCGGTATGACACTCAGCCTTTCCACACTTGAGGGTTGACCAGATCCTGCGGTCGCTCGCCCAGTAGCGCACTGCGCAGGTTGTGGTAGGCGCGATCGGCCATAGCCTGGCGGGTTTCGGTGGTTGCCGAGCCGACGTGGGGCAGGGTGACGGCGTTCTTGAGCTGGAACAGCGGCGACTCGCTCAGCGGCTCTTTTTCGTATACGTCCAGGCCGGCGCCGCGAAGGGTGCCGTTCTGCAAGGCTTCAATCAGTGCCGGCTCGTCGACAATCGGGCCGCGGGCGATGTTGATCAGAATCGCGCCGGGCTTCATCAGGCCCAACTCGCGACGGCCTATCAGGTGTTTGGTCTTCTCGCTCAACGGCACGACCAGGCAAACGAAATCCGCCTCGGCGAGCAGTTGATCCAGGCTGCGAAATTGCGCGCCCAGTTCCTGTTCAAGTTCGGTCTTGCGGCTGTTGCCGCTGTACAGGATCGGCATGTTGAAGCCCAGACGACCACGTCGCGCAATCGCCGCGCCGATATTGCCCATGCCGACGATACCCAGCGTCTTGCCGTAAACGTCGGTGCCGAACTGCGGCGCTTCGATGCTGCGGGTCCACTGTCCGGCCTTGGTGAAGGCGTCCAGTTCCGCGACGCGGCGGGCGCTGCTCATGATCAGGGTGAAACCCAGGTCCGCGGTGGTTTCGGTCAACACGTCCGGGGTATTGGTGAGCAGAATGCCGCGCTCGCTGAGGTAACCGACATCGTAGTTGTCGTAGCCCACCGAAATGCTCGACACCACCTCCAGTTTCGCAGCGTGTTCCAACTGTTCGCGACCCAGCTTGCGACCCGCGCCGATCAGCCCGTGGGACTCGGGCAGGGCTTCGTCGAACTGGGCATTGATGTCACCCTTTTTGGAGTTGGGCACGATCACGTTGAAGTCTTGCGACAGACGCTCAGCCATTTCAGGAGAAACACGGCTGAAGGCGAGTACGGTTTTTTTCATTGGGCAGTCACTCTTGAGCGGTTGAATGAGTAGCACGCTAACATTCCTGCCCGCCCTTTGGCAGCCGCTTTTTGCAGTTGTACGATGTCAGGAAGAGGCCTTGAGTGCCTGCACGTGCAGATCGGCTTCGTCGGCCGCGAGGATTTCCGGCAGTGAGCCACGCAGGTATTCGACCCAGGTTCTGATCTTTGCATCCAGATACTGACGCGACGGGTAGATGGCGTACAGGTTCAGCTCCTGCGAGCGGTAATCGGACAGCACACGTACCAGGGTGCCGTTGCGCAGACCGTCGATGGCCGAATAGATCGGCAGAATGCCGATGCCCATGCCGCTGGAGATAGCCGTTTTCATCGCGTCCGCCGAATTGACCAGCAAGGGCGAGCTGTTGATGGTGACCATTTCCTGACCATCCGGGCCGTCGAACAGCCACTTTTCCAGCGGGAACACCGGGCTCACCAAACGCAGGCATGCATGGTTCAGCAGGTCGGCGGGTTTGTGTGCCATGCCGAACGTCCTGACGTACTCGGGTGAGGCGCAAACGATGCTATAGGTGATGCCCAGGCGTTGTGACACAAAGCCCGAGTCTGCCAGTTCGCTGGCCAGCACGATCGACACGTCAAAGCCTTCTTCGAGCAAGTCCGGGACGCGGTGCGTCATGGTCAGGTCGAATGCGACGTCAGGGTGATTGCGGCGATAGCGGGCAATGGCATCGATCACGTAGTGCTGGCCGACACCCGGCATCGAATGCACCTTGAGTTGCCCGGCCGGGCGCGCGTGGGCGTCGCTGGCTTCGGCCTCGGCTTCTTCCACCGAGGCGAGAATCTGCTCGCAGCGCAGTAAATAGCGTTTGCCTGCCTCAGTGAGCGCGATGCGCCGGGTGGTACGGTTGAGCAGGCGGGTCTGCAGGTGCGCCTCGAGGTTGGAGACAGCGCGCGAGACGTTGGCCGTGGTGGTGTCGAGCACGGCAGCGGCAGCGGTGAAGCTGCCCGCTTGCGCCACACAGCTGAAGGCACGCATGTTTTGCAGGGTGTCCATGAGTACTTCTCTGAGATGATGGCAAATTGTGACATGAAGTAACGGGCACATGTCAGCCAGACCAAAGCATTATCGCCGTTTCGGTAACAAAGATTCACACAACGCCCCGCTTATCGCCGTGCAACGCGCCGCCTAGAATCGCCGCCATCGCCTGTGTATCACCTCCGTTCGGGAACTCGCCGCTGTGCCGCGTCGCATCATCAGAGGGCTCAAGCCCCTCGGTATTCTGGCTTTGACGCTGGTCATCAGCGGTTGTATCGGAACCCATGGCATCCAACCGAACGGCAGCCTGTTGCCCGCTGACAGCCTGGCAACCGATCAGGCCATCCAGAGCGCTGCGCACGATGCCCGTTGGCCGAAAGCGCAGTGGTGGCATGCTTATGGTGACGCGCAACTGGATCGCTGGATCGAACTTACAACGCTGGGTAGCCCGAGCCTGGCCATCGCTGTGGCACGGGTGCGACAAGCGAAAGCGATGGCGGGCATTGCCGAGTCCAACGAATCGCTGCAGATCCAGAGCAGCGCCAGTCTGCAACGCCATGACTGGCCGAACGATCAGTTTTATGGGCCAGGCGCACTGGCCGATACTCGCACCTGGGACAACAATGCGTCGCTGGGGCTGAGTTACTCGTTGGATCTATGGGGCCGCGAGCGTAATGCCAGCGAGCAGGCGCTCGACCTTGCACACGTGAGCGCTGCCGAGTTGCGTCAGGCACAACTCGAATTACAGGAAAATATCGTCCGCGCCTACATTCAACTGGCCCTGAATTATGCCCGCCTGGACATCGCCGAGGCGGCGCTGGACCAGCAGCAACAGATACTTGAGCTGGCACAACGTCGCCTGCAAGGCGGCATCGGTACGCATTTCGATGTCAGCCAGGCCGAGACCCCCTTGCCCGAAGCTCATCGACAGATCGATGCGCTGGAGGAGGCCATCGCGCTGAGTCGCAATCAACTGGCGGCGCTGGCCGGCAAGGGACCGGGGCAGGGCGCTGACTTGCAGCGGCCTGCCTTGTCGTTGCACAGCGAATTGAAACTGCCTTCGGCACTGCCTGCCGAGCTGCTTGGTCAGAGGCCTGATGTGGTGGCTGCTCGCTGGCAGGTCGAGGCGCAGGCGCGCGGTATCGACGTGGCCCGTGCAGGCTTCTATCCGGACATCGATCTGGTCGGCAGCCTGAGCTACATGGCCACGGGCGGTGGCATGCTGGAATTTCTGAGCGGCAGCAAGCTGGGTTACAAAGTGGGTCCGGCCATCAGCCTGCCGATCTTCGACGGTGGACGATTACGTGCGCAACTGGGGCAGGCGTCGGCCGGTTATGACCTGGCGGTGGCGCATTACAACCAGACGCTGCTAATGGCGCTGCGGAGCATTTCCGATCAGTTGATCCGTCGCGCATCAATGGACAAGCAGCAGGTGTTCGCCGCCCGGTCGGTGGCGTCGGCGCAGAAAACCTATGACATCGCCCTGATTGCCTGGCAACGCGGCCTGACGAATTACCTGAACGTACTCAATGCCCGGACGCAGCTCTTCCATCAACAGCAAATCCAGCAGCAGGTCGAGGCGGCACGATTGAATGCCTATGCCGGGTTGGTAGTGGCGTTGGGTGGAGGGTTGTCGGCAGGCAGCGACCTCGGATCATGGTGATGACCAACAGCCTGCAACGTCTCTCAGCCTTGCCCTGGCGGCGCGAGTTCAACAGTTGGGCGCGCAGTGACGGGGTGACGTGGATCTACATCTTCAAGGTGTTGACCGCCGCTTTTCTGACTTACTGGCTGGCCCTGCGCCTGGAGTTGCCACAGCCGCGCACGGCGCTGATCACGGTCTTCATCGTGATGCAGCCGCAGAGCGGGCAGGTGTTTGCCAAGAGTTTTTATCGACTGCTGGGCACATTGGCCGGATCGGCGCTGATGGTGGTGCTGATGGCGCTGTTTGCGCAAGACCCGGTGCCTTTCCTCGGCTGTCTGGCGCTGTGGGTCGGAATCTGCTCGGCAGGCGCGGCGCGTTATCGCAACTTTCGTGCTTACGGGTTTGTGCTCGCCGGTTACACCGCCGCGATGGTCGGCCTGCCAGCACTGGCTCATCCGCAAGGTGCGTTCATGGCCGCCGTGTGGCGCGTGCTGGAAATCACGCTGGGCATTCTCTGCTCAACGGCCGTCAGTGCTGCGATTCTGCCGCAGAGCTCCAGCGCCGCCATGCGCAACGCGCTGTACCTGCGCTTCGGGGTATTCGCTCGCTTCGTGGCCGAAGGCCTGCGCGGCGATATTTCACGCGCGGCGTTTGAAACCGGCAACGTACGTTTTGTTGCAGAGGCCATCGGCCTTGAGGGTATGCGCAGCGTCACGGTCTTCGAAGACCCGCACATGCGGCGCCGCAACGGCCGGCTCAATCGCCTGAACAGCGAGTTCATGGCCGTCACCACGCGCTTCAATGCGCTGCACCAATTGCTCGAACGACTTCGTAAACAGCACGCGGAGACCGTGTTGACGCATATCGATCCCGGCCTGGAAACCCTGGCCGACCTGCTCGACGCGTTTGCTGATCGCGCCCTGACCAACGACGACGCCGCCGTGTTGGTCAGTCGACTGGAGACCTGCAAGGCGCAGTTGCCAGACCGGGTCAGACGCTTGCGCAGCGCGCTTGAAAATACCTCGCCGAGCGAAGCTGAGCGGTTGGACTTTCACACCGCGTTCGAGCTGTTGTACCGGCTGATCAGTGAGCTGCTCGATTACGCCCGGACTCACGCATCACTGGCTGATCACACCCATGTGCGAGAGCAGTGGAAAGAATCGTTCGTATCGCGGACTCATTGGTTGACCGCGCTGGCGTCGGGTGTTCGCGCAACCAGTGTGGTCGGGCTGATGAGTGCCTGGTGGGTGCTGACTGCCTGGCCCAGCGGCGCCAGCATGATTCTGGCGTCGGCCGCCACGGTTGCGCTGTCATCGACCACCCACAACCCCAGACGCATGTCCTTTCAGATGGCCTGCGGCACGTTGTTCGGGGCGCTGCTCGGCTTTATCGAAACCTTCTTTCTGTTCCCGCATATCGACGGCTTTGCGCTGTTGTGCATGCTGCTCGCTCCGATCTTCATGTTCGGCGCGTTTCTCGGCTCGCGCCCGCAATGGACGGGATACGGCCTGGGGCTGTTGATCTTTTTCAGCCTTGGATCGGTGCCGGACAACCTGACGGTCTACAACCCTTACACCTTCATCAACGATTACATCGCGATGATCATCGGCATGCTGATCTGTGCGGCGGCGGGCGCGATCATTCTGCCGCCCAACAGCCGCTGGATGTGGCAGCAGTTGGAGCAGGCGCTGCGCAATCAGGTGGTGTTCGCGATCAGTGCGCCGCTGCATCGCCTCGGTTCCAGCTTCGAAAGCCAGACCCGCGACCTGATGCACCAGGCCTACGGCCTGGCCGTCAGCAAGCCACTGGTGCAACGCGCGCTGCTGAGCTGGATGTTCGTGGTACTGGAAATCGGCCACGCGATTATCGAACTGCGCCGCGAGCAGTCTGTGCTACCGATCCATCCCGCTTACGCTGAATACCAGCCCTGGCGTATCACGTTGAGGATCATGGGCCGAGCGTTGGTCCGACTGTTCATCCAGCCCGATACCGTCAACCTGCAACGTTGCCTGTTGGCCGTCGATCAGGCGATCCAGCGGGTGCAGGAAGCCGATGAACCGTTTGCCTCGCACTTCGACACTTCAGTACTGCGGCGGGTGAAAAGCTACCTGCACTTCATCCGCACCTCGCTGCTGGACCCGCAGTCACCGCTGGCTGCCTACGGCCTTGAGCACGCATTTTCAGGATCAGCGCATGCCGCGTGAAATAGCCTTCCACGGTCTATACATGCCGACCCTGACCTTGATGTTTCTTATAGCTGCGGCCCTGGCCTGGGCGCTGGATCGGCTGCTGGCCGATTTCGACCTGTATCGGCATTTCTGGCACCCGGCGTTGCTGCGCCTGAGCCTGTTCGTCTGCATCTTCGGCGCTCTGGCGCTGCCCCTTTACCGTTGACATCTGTTCGAGAATCATCTGGATGAAAAAGTTTTTCAGTCTGATCGCCACCTTGCTGATGCTGGCCCTTGCGCTGTGGATCGGCCGGGCGCTGTGGGTCGATTACATGGACACGCCATGGACCCGCGACGGCCGGGTGCGCGCAGACATCATCAATGTGGCCGCCGATGTGTCGGGCACGGTGGTGGAGGTGCCAGTGCGCGACAATCAGTGGGTCAAACGCGGCGATTTGCTGATGCAGATCGACCCCGAGCATTACCGGATTGCCGTCAGGCAGGCGCAGGCGCTGCTGGCGTCGCGCAAGGCCACCTGGGAGATGCGCAAGCTCAACGCCAAGCGCCGCGCCGACATGGATGAATTAGTGATCTCGGCAGAAAATCGTGAAGACGCGAGCAACGTCGCCACCTCGGCGCTGGCGGATTATCAACTGGCGCAAGCGCAACTGGAGGCGGCGGAGCTGAACCTGGCACGTACTCGTGTGTTGGCCGCGGTGGACGGTTACGTCACCAATCTGAACGTGCATCGCGGAGACTATGCGCGCATCGGCGAAGCAAAAATGGCAGTGGTCGACATGAACTCGTTCTGGGTCTACGGCTTCTTCGAGGAAACCAAACTGCCGCACCTCAAGGTGGGTGATCCGGCCGACCTGCAACTGATGAGCGGCGAAGTGCTAAAGGGCCACGTCGAGAGCATCGCCCGAGGCATCTACGACCGCGACAACCCGCAAAGCCGCGAACTGATCGCCGACGTGAACCCGACCTTCAACTGGGTACGCCTGGCCCAGCGTGTTCCGGTGCGCATTCACCTGGATCAGGTGCCAGAGGGCGTGTTGCTGGCCGCAGGGATGACCTGCACCGTGATCGTCAGGCCGGTCGAGGGCTGATCATCAAGGACGCATAGCGTCCAGAACGGCGTGGCCCGAGAGTTACAGAAATCTCGCTCCTCACGCTGCAGCGCTCAGCGTTATACGTAAGCCCGATGCCAGTGCCATCGCGATAAAAAAGCGCTTTTATGCGCAGTCGCTAAGGGCGAGGCATGACGCTCTGCGTCACGCCAACCACTACAAATCAGTATCCAGACCAAAGCGCTTTCTCAAGCCTTTATCCAGCAATCCCTTGGGCAACAGCCACGCCAGCAGCGGCAGGATGCGCGAGCCGTTGCCTATGCGCAGCAGGCGTGGTGGCTTGGCCTGTTGCACGGCCTTGAGCAGTTCTCGGGCCAGAGCGGTGGCGGGTGTCGGGTTGTCCAGCGAGGCTCTGGCCCGCGCACGGATACCTTCGCGGATCGGCCACCAGGGCGACTGTTCGCTGATTGACTGTTCGGCTTCGTGGCTGGCGTTTTTCGCGAAGCTGGATGCAATTGCGCCCGGTTGCACTTCCATCACCTGCACGCCAAACGGTGCCAGCTCCAGACGCAGGGCATCACTCAGGGCATGAACAGCTGCCTTGGACGCGCAATAAGCGCCCGCGAACGGGGTGACCAAAACGCCCGACACGCTACCAATGTTCACCACCAGCCCTTTGTTGCGCCGCAGTGCCGGAAACAGGGCCCGAGTCACACCGACAATCGAGAAGACGTTGGTTTCAAACTGCCGCTGCAACGCCTCCACGCCACCGTCCAGCAGCGGGCCCATTGCGCCGTAACCTGCGTTGTTGATCAACACATCCAGGCCGCTGTGTTCCAGCCTGACAGCCAGTTGCGCCAGGGCCACGCCATCGTTGACGTCCAGTCGCACGGCAATAAAACCGGCAGCGCCGAGTGCCGCGACATCTTCCGCCTTGCGAGCGGTAGCCCAGACTTCATACCCAGCGGCCTTGAATGCATCGGCCAGGGCACGGCCTATTCCGCTGGAGCAGCCGGTTATAAGAGCAATAGGCATATTGACGATCCTTGTGGTCAGTCCGAGAAACTGCCTTGCAGATGTTCTGCGCGAAACTCCAGGGTTTGCGGGCGATAACCGTTACGCAGCGCAGGTAATGGCACACAATCCTGCCACGCCGCCTTTGCCTGAAGCTGGCCGGGGCCGCGATAGCGTGCGGAGGTGTAGGTGTTGTCCACCAGATTCACGGTATCACCCGGCGCGTAGGCCGCGATTCGCCAGTGCAGCTCCAGCAGCGCCGCCTGATTGTCGTTGGTGATCGAAACGCGCAGCGGCCGGTCTGCCGGGCAGCCTTGCGGGTCGTAACCAAGCTGGATGTCCAGACGTTCCAGCTGGCGCGTTTCCCGACTGTCCTGCCAGATCACAATCGCCGCCACGATCCCCAGCCCCGCAGCCGCTGCGAGCGACACCGGCAAGGCCTTGGCCGGATAGCGCAGCAACAGGATCAGCCAGGTCAGAATTAACAAAATGCCGATAAACATGCAGCGGGTCTCCAGCCGGGGGCAGTGCTGGACATCCTACAGAACCGGGAAGGAATAAGTCGCGCAAATGAAAAGCCCCCAGCAACCCTCTGCGTATAAAAATACGCAAAGGGTTGCTGAGGGCTGCTTCACTTGCAGCTTGCAGCTAAAACCCTATCAACGAGCGATAGTCTGCGTCTTCACGCCAGCTTCCAGCGCATTCGAACGACCGTAGATATCTTCGAAACGCTCGATATCGTCTTCGCCCAGGTAGCTACCCGATTGCACTTCGATGATTTCCAACGGGATCTTGCCCGGGTTTTTCAGGCGATGCACCGAGGCGATCGGGATGTAGGTGGACTGGTTCTCGGTGAGCAGGAACACGTTTTCGTCGCAGGTCACCTGCGCAGTCCCGGATACCACGATCCAGTGCTCGGCACGGTGGTGGTGCATTTGCAGCGACAGGCAGGCGCCCGGTTTGACCGAGATGCGCTTGACCTGGAAGCGGCCGCCCATGTCGACCGAATCGTAAGAACCCCACGGACGGTACACTTCGAGGTGGTTCTGCGTTTCGCTGCGGCCACGCTCGTTCAGGGTGGCGACCATCTGCTTGACGCCCTGAACCTTGTCTTTGTGGGCGATCATCATGGCGTCTTTGGTTTCGACAACGACGATGTTGTCCAGACCGATGACCGACACCAGTTTGCCGTTGCCGTGGATCATGCAGTTGCGGCTGTCCTGAATGACGACATCGCCTTTGGTGACATTGCCGTTGGCATCTTTAGCGTTGACTTCCCACAGCGACGACCAGCAGCCGACATCGCTCCAGCCAGCCGACAGCGGCACAACGCAGGCGCGCTGGGTTTTTTCCATGACCGCGTAGTCGATGGAGTTGTCCGGGCAGCAGGCGAATGTGGAGGCGTCGATTTCAAGGGCGTCGCCGTCCTGAACGCTGCGCTCGAGGGTCAGCAGGCAGGTGTCGTAGATGTCCGGATCGTGCTTTTTCAGTTCTTCCAGGAAGCGGCTGGCGCGGAACAGGAACATGCCGCTGTTCCAGTAGTAGCCACCGGCTTCGACGAATTCCTTGGCGCGTTTTTCGTCAGGCTTCTCGACGAATTGCGACACGCGGCTCACGCCTTCCGGCAGCAGGGCGTCGGCGGTTGACTTGATGTAGCCATAGCCGGTTTCCGGCTTGTTGGCAGGCACACCGAACAGCACCATTTCGCCACGTTCTGCAGCGACAGTGGCCAGAGCCAGCGCGCGTTGCAGGGCTTTCTGATCTTCGATGACGTGGTCGGCAGGCAGCACCAGCATCAGGCCATCGTTGCCTTCGTTGACCAGCTTCATGGCGGTCAGGGCAACGGCTGGCGCGGTGTTGCGACCAAACGGTTCCATCAGAATGGCCTGGGTTTCCAGGTTCAGTGCAGCGAGTTGCTCGTTGACGATGAAACGGTGGTCCTTGTTGCAGACCACGATAGGCTCCTGCATGCCTTCGAACAGCAGACGCTCCAGGGTTTGCTGGAACAGCGTGTGCTCGCCGGTCAGTGCCAGGAACTGTTTAGGGAATTGTTTACGCGAAAGCGGCCAGAGTCGTGAACCACT
Source organism: Pseudomonas syringae CC1557 (assembly GCF_000452705.1). NCBI lineage: Bacteria > Pseudomonadati > Pseudomonadota > Gammaproteobacteria > Pseudomonadales > Pseudomonadaceae > Pseudomonas > Pseudomonas syringae. The sequence continues at coordinate 4,522,873 of NZ_CP007014.1, read as the reverse complement.
ACCGCCTGACAAGATAACTGGAATCATTTTGTTTCTCCAAAAGCATTCAATTAGGGCCGTACGAGGTGTCTGTCGTTTCAGTCTTGTTCTTGTTCCGCGTGGGCCGGTTCAACGCTGATGCCCTGAACCGGCCGACATAATCCGTATTAGCGGGTTGCGACCGGTGGCTTGACCCACACTGGCGAGAGGCTGCTGCCACTGCCGGTGATGTAGAGCACGGCGGCTTCGCCACGCTCCAGCGCCACGGGTTTCACATCGGTGACTTTCTTGTCGCCGTCGTACAGCGCCAGGCTGACCTTGACCGGGTTGATTTCACGCTCGCCGGTGCCTTTGGCCGCTACAGCCTTGACCACATCGGTCTTGCCGTCAGCGGTTTTCAGAGTCAGGGACTTGTCGCTCAGGTTCTGAACGCGAACCAGGGATTTCTGCTTGTTTTTGAACGGTGGTTCTTCAACCAGTTGTGGCTTGCCGCTGGCGTTGTTGACCAGGGTGTAATAGTGATCACCGGCCAGTTTCACCGGCAGGCTCTGGCTGCCCAGCTTGGCGGTGTAGTCGCCCTGTGGCATGAAGCTGAACGCGGTGCTGCCCAGTGGCGCCACTTCGTTGAGGTTGGTGTTGCCGACGCTGGCGCTGATTTCTGCGCTGCTGGCGTTGTAGACACGCACGAACGTCGAGCCTTTCGGGGCAGCCGGGCCGTACAGGGCGGAGTCACCGGCGAACGCTTGCAGGGACATCAGGCCCAGACCGGCGGCCATTGCGCAGGTTTTGAAAAGGCGTTTTGCGGCCGAACGGTTAGCAGTAGTGGTAAAAGTCATGAGTCAGTCCTCTCAGTTTTGCGCCCGGTTGGGCGACTCGGATTGTTTGGCGTTGAGCGCCACGTTTTCTTGGGTGTCACGCGATTTCTTCAGCTCGGCGATCCACTTGGGATCAAACTCGCCAAGGTCGTTGTGTGCCGGCAGATAACGCTCCGGGAATTCCCAGATCACCACTTGCGGCGGATTGTTCTTGAACGCGTCGGTCTGCAAGTACTTGAGCATCGGCAGAATCGGGCCATGGCCGTCTTCGGCGTAATTGACGACGTCACTGCGCAGTGCCTGTTTCAAGGCGCCGACGAAGTTCCAGTTAGGGTTGGCGCTGTAGCTGGTGCCCACCAGACCCACCGGGATTTCGCTGTCGGCGAACAGGGCGTCATCGCCTGCGGCTGCGCCTTCTACCGGATCAGTGCTGCGTTTTTGCAAATCGTCCGGCTTGGGCAGCAAGTTGCTGAACAGCGGATCGAGTGGCAGGAATGTAGTCAGGTCACCTTTGTACGGTTCAGTTCCCTTGGCTTGTGTGACGAACTGCTCAGGTTCGCCTTGCAGCGGGGTCTTCTGGGCAATCGCTGCGCTCAGTTGCTGCGCGGCGACTTCGGCACCCATCGGGGTCCAGTGCGTGTCGGTACGCAGGAACACCTGGCCCTGTTGCTTGGCGGCTTGCAGCGGCGCCAGCAGGTCCGGGGCGAAGATACCGGCCTTGGCTACCTGCTCGTGGAACTGCTGATACAGATCGACGTGCAGGCTGGCTGGCTTGGTGTCACCGACATGTTCAGGGTACAGACGGGTTTTTGCTGGAACGATGGCCAGAACCAGCTTGCTGCCCTGTTTTTCCAGTGCGTCGCGAACACCCTGAATCAGTGCCAGGTTGTCGGCTTCGTTCTGTTCGCCATTGGCGACGGCATCGAACTCTTCGTCGGTGTACAACCACTGGTCCTTGCCCAGTACCACGCCGGGACGGCCTTCGTTGAAGAGTTTGAAATCCAGCGCCGCCCAGAGGTTGGTGCCCAGACGTTTGATCGGGAACTCGTCGTCGTAATGAGTTTCCGCTGCCTTGGTCCACTTGCCGTTGAGCACAGTGGTTTCTGCCGACGTCGAGAAGGTGCTGAAACTGCGCAGCGACCAGATCCCGAGGGCCACCAGAATGCCCAGAAAGATGGCTATATAGAGGATTCGTAATGAACGTGTCATGTCAGGCCCCTCAGAACTGGAAGTAAAGGAACGGCGAGAAGCTTTGCGCCGAGAGTTTGAGAATCGAAGCCACGAACAACAGCAGAATCAGTGCGCGCATGGCGTAGCGTGGCCAGTCGGCTTCCCAATAGGCCGGTTGCACCTGGGCTTCGCTGCCCACGGTGTAGCCAGGCATGTGCAGGCTGCCGGGCGCGTCGCCAGGAACCGCCTTGATGGTCCCCGGTTGAGCCGTTGCAGGACCGTCAGCCTTGGCGCTCTTGCCAGTGTCTTTTTCACGGTTCTGGTAGAAGTCACGCAGACCGAAGAACGCCAGCGTCAGATAAGCCACCACCAGCGTTGCGACTTGCAGACCGGTCAGGCTGGCGCGGTTGAGTTCGGACAATTGCCATTCGCCGAAGCTGAACATGGCACCGTACATACGACCGGCAACGTGCAGGTTCTCGGAACGGAAGATGACCCAGCCTATGACTACCAGCAGGAACGTCAGTGCCCAGCGAATCACATTGAAGCTGTAAGGTTTGGTATTGATGCCGACCGCTTTTTCGATCGCCAGCCACATGCCGTGCCAGGCACCCCAGATGATGTAGGTGACGTTGGCACCGTGCCACAGGCCGCCCAGCAGCATGGTCAGGAACAGGTTGCGATAGGTCGCGAACTTGCCGCCACGGTTGCCGCCCAGAGTGATGTACAGGTAATCACGCAGCCAGGTGGACAGGCTTATGTGCCAGCGACGCCAGAACTCGGTGATCGACTGGCTGATGTACGGCTGTTTGAAGTTTTCCATGAAGCGGAAACCCATCATCAAGCCCAGGCCGATGGCCATGTCGCTGTAACCGGAAAAATCGAAGTACAGCTGCGCGGTGTAGGCCAGCGCGCCGAGCCAGGCATCGCCCGTGGTCGGATTCTGCAGCGCGAAGCAATGATCGGCGACCACTGCCAGGGTGTCGGCAATGAACACTTTCTTGATGAAGCCCTGCATGAATCGCGTGGCGCCTTCAGAGAACTTGTCCAGTGTGTGTGTGCGGTTGTTGAACTGGTCCGCCAGATCGCGGAAGCGCAGTACCGGGCCTGCAATCAGGTGCGGGAAGATCGCAACAAAGGCTGCAAAGTCGATCAGGTTGCGGGTAGCTGGCGTGTCGCCGCGATACACGTCGATGATGTAGCTGATGGACTCGAAGACATAGAACGAGATACCGATCGGCAACAGCACATGCGTCAGGATGAACGGTTCCAGACCCATGGAGGTCATGGCGGCGTTGATGCTGTCCACGCCAAAGTTGGCGTACTTGAAGTAGCCCAGGATGCACAGGTCCACGATCACGCCAAGCAGCAACCATTTCTGCGCCGGTTTGGTCCGTACACCGGCCGCGCCGACCCTGAGGCCGATCCAGTAGTTCCAGACCGTCACGCCGATGAACAAGGCCAGGAAGTCGACACGCCACCAGGCGTAGAAGATATAGCTGGCAATCAGCAGCAGCAGATTGCGATAGCGTTGCCCGCTCAGGTAGTACAAGCCGAGGAATATCGGCATGAACAGGAACAGGAACACGTTGGATGAGAAAACCATCCTTATCTCTCCGTTGGTCCAACATTCAAGGGCTCAAAGCCCCCCCAAACCCCCCATTGAAAAAGGGGGTAAATCACTTCACAGCGTGTTCGCGAAGCGGGTCAGGCGAGATCCTGTTTTATGGATGCATCGCCTGGACCTGCGTCTTCGCGGACAAGTCCGCTCCTACAACGGCGCATCACTCACTGACGTTATCGCCCTTGTCGCCTTTGCCGCCTTTTTCATGGCTCGGGTCGTAGACCTTGGTCAGGTCGCCGCCCAGGCGGAAGGTCTTGAATGGCTGCTTTTCGTGTTTCTCTTCCAGCACATCCGGGCCGCAGTTGTAGAGCGAGCAGTACGGTTCGAGCCAGGCGAATTTCGGATCTTTCTTCAGGTCCGTCATGTCCTGTTTTTCACCGTTATGTTCTGCAAACGATGCAGGGTCTTTGACGCCGGCCAGAACACGGTCACCCAGACGTTTCAAGGCACCGTTGTTTTCCTGACGCAGATCCACACCGTTGGCCTGGGCAAAGCTGGCGATCATGGCCAGCGGCGGCAGGGCGTAGTTGTGATACGACAGCGCACGTTGGCGACGCTTCATCTCGTTGGGCAGGAAACCGTCCTTGTCCACCTGATTGGCGGCGACCTTGAATTCCTTGACGGCCCAATCGAACAGGTCCTGGCGGTTGGTTACGACGGCAGTTGCCATCACCGACCAGGCAGCCCAGTAAGAGTGGTTGTTGATTTTTTCCAGCGGCAGATTGCTCCAGTCGCTGACCACCTGATCGGCCAGCTTGCTGAACCAGGCTTCAATGATCTGTGCGTCCTGCTGACGATTGGCCAGCGGACGCGATTCGGAGAATTTCAGGCGCAGGTAGGCGGACGACATGCTGCCCAGTGCCCATTTGCGCATGGACTTGCCGGTGTGGTTGAACTCGCGGGACTCCAGCGCATCGGCTTTGGCCCAAGTGGTCATCATGTTCAGCGCGCAGTCGAGCTGTTCCGGACGACCGTCGCGCATGTACTGCATCACGATTTTGCTGACGCCACGCTCAAGGTCGGTGATGTCCTTGGTCGCGTCGCGAAACGCTTCTTCGGATACCGCATTGAGGGTTGCACGGGCCTTGTCCGAACCTTCGTATTTACTGCGGAAAACCAGCTTGTCGGTGTACGGCTTGGGAATGGCTTCACAGGTAAAGTTGTGATCGCCAGTCTTCATCTTCTCGATGGGAGCGTCGTAACCCTTGGGTGGAACCAGCGCGGCGGACGCGCCTGCAGCCCAGGCCATCGATGACAGGATTGCCATCGACAGCAGGGTAGGGCGGATCAGTTTAGGAGTCTGCATTATTCACCTCATAGTCCGGCTTGAGCGTTGTGTTTCGCGACGCCCGGGAACACGTTGCGTTTGCATACTTTGGCTTCGACTTTCTGTGGAGCCGTGCCTGCTTCCGGTCCCTGGATTTCCAGTGCCAGCAATTGCTGGTTGGCCCAGTCCTCGTCTTCGCGCAATTCGAACGAAAAACGTCCATCTGTATCGGAGGTTTCAGGTTTCTCGATTTTCAGATCCTCGTGGCGACCGTTCATGTACCAGAGTCTGGCCTGAAGGGTTTTCACCGACGTGTCGTCAAATTTGATATCAATCTGATTGCTGCCGTTGCGGATGTCCTTGATACCGTTCTTGCCGTTGACCAGTACTTCGTTGGTGCCCGGCTTGAGGGTCGTGCTGGCGCTCATGACCGCCGGCTTGCCTTCGCAGCCGTTGTCCAGCAGAGACATCATCTGGCGATAGATGGTTTCCTGGTCCAGGCGATACAGCGGCGAGAATTCCCAGATGAGAATCTTCGGTGGACGCTTCTGGAAGTCTTCGCTGCCCAGGTACTGCAACATCGCACCTTCCAGACCGCCGCCAGGGAACGCTACGTTCAGCACGTCGGCGCTGAGGTCTTCCTGAAGGAAGCCGCCGAAGTTGTAGTTTTTGCCACTGTGGCTGGTGCCGACCAGGGTGATTTCCGGGTTTCCGGAGTCACCGAACAGATCACCGTCGCCCGCCTCACCCTTGGGTTCGGTACTGAACTGGTCCATGTACTGCACGGCATAGCTGGTGGCGCACAATTGGCCTGCCATGTTGTGCAAGGTGCCGTTCTTGCCCATGCGTCCGCTAATGTGGCTTTCGAACTCACGCTTCGGAATACCGGAATAGGACGGGATCTTTTTCACGGTTTCGGCGACGATCTTCGCGGTGCGTTGAGCGCCATACGGTGTCCAGTGCTGGTCACCGCGGAAGTAGAAGTCATGCGCCTGTTGCTCATTGGTCAACGGCGACAGGTCAGGGACCCAATAACCGAGTTTGCTGAAGCGCCCGAGCATGGCCTGATAGTTTTTCAGTGCCTTGTCGTAGTCGAACTTCTCGCGATCAGCCGGGAACAGTTTGTTGCGATCCACCAGGCCACGGGTCGGCTGATAGACGACCACCAGCTCGACGCCTTTGCTTTTGAACGCATCGTGCAGTTCTTTCAGGCGACGGTAGCCTGCGGGCGTGGTATCGAACTCGGTGCGCAGGTCTTCCTGAGTACGGACCAGCCAGTCACCCTGCGCCTGGATCAGCGTGGTGAAGTTCTGCTGATAACGCGAAACATAGTTCTTTGCATCATGCGCGGCCGGGCACAGGCTGCAGCATGGCTCGGCCTTGAAGGTTGGTGCTGGCGAGTCGTCTGCGCGAGCTACACCGGCGGCGGCCATCAACGCGGCGGTGAGGCTGGACAGACTCAACAGCTTGATCAAATGTGCGTGCATAGCAATACCCTTCCTCATTCCTGCAGCTCGGTCTGGCTTTCGACCGGGTCGATCAATACGGCTTTCTTCTGGCGTACCAACAGGTCGAGGATTTCGTCCTGGCGATCACCGAGGACACCGTTGAGGCTTATGCCCACTTCTTTGGTCGGCATGAGCATCGAGACGCGATACAGCTCGACGCTCAATGGTGAGTCGATGGACAGGGGTCCAGAGCCGTTGCCGGCCAGTTCGCCACCCACCACGATCAGCGATACCTGAGCGTCGAACGGGTCGAGATCGATGTCGCGGTCGGTTTCGCTCAGGTCCTTGATGTGGCCGTAGACGCCCATCAAACCGTTGGCGGTGGCGACGTTTTCGTAGAGCTTGATGTTCACACTGTTACGCACGCGGATACCGTGGCGGCGGTTGGCAATGACGCGATTGCCCCACAGCAGGTTGTTGCCGCTTTCGTACAGGGTGATGCCGTCGGTGTGGTTCTGATAAATCTCGTTGTAAGCGACGATGTTGCCGACGCTGTTACGGTCCAGAACCACGCCGGACAATTTGTTGTTGTGGCTCTTGTTGCGGAAGATGAAGCTGTTGTCCACTTCCCGGGAAATAATGATCCCGTGCTTCTTCTTGGTTCCGTACACGTCGTTCTCGGCGATGATCAGACCGTGTGAACGGTCATGCGGGTCAATGCCGTAAACGATGTTGTCGCGGTAAGTGTTGCCCTTGACCACGAAGTCACGGGTTTCATAGCAGTAGAAGCCGTACCACATGTCCGAGAATTCAGAATCGATGATCCAACCGGTGGGCTCGGGACGCTTGAGAACCTTCGCGGTGTTCGGCGTGTACTGGGAAATACTGATGCCGTACGACTTGCTCTGGTTGTAGCCCATGCTTGCCATTTTGCTGTTGGCGATCCAGGTTTCCGAGCCGCCCCAGGTCAGCAGAAACGGACGAAACTCGTCGGGCTTGCGATAAGTCGCAAAGCCGTTGCGAGCCTCGCTCCAGGCGTTGACCTGAGTGTGGGTGATCAGCATCTTGCCTTCGCTGACGATGAATGAGCCCTTCTCCTGAGACAGGCGCAATTCCTTGGTTTTGCTGTCGATCTCGAAGATCCCGGTCTCTTTGACCAGGATCGGCAGGCGCGCTACGTAGACACCCGGCGACACCTCATCGAGAAACTGCTTCGGAACCTTTTTCGCCAGATCCTGCAGGCTCACGTAGCCGTCGGAAATCATGATGGCCTGAGGGATGCCCCGCTGACGGTTGACCCACTCGGCCATCTTGTTATCGCCGCCGATGAATTCCTTGAGGCCGGTTTCTTCCATCATTCGCGAAACGGTGACCTTGCCCGGCTTGTTGCGCACAATCTTTTTCAGGGCGGCCTCGGCGGTGTAGCCCTTGAGGTCGGGCAGTACCGGCTTGGCTATTTCCAGCGGCGCGGTGGGCGGGCTGGTGATGGTGTAAGTCTTGGCCTGCTGCAGGCCCTTGACCAGTTTCGGGGTCTCGGGGACGACAGGCGCATTGGCCAGCGCAGCACTGCTGGCCATCAGCAGGGCGCCGGTCAGCACTGCGCTTTCGAGCAGGGCATGTGACCAGTTGCGACTGCGCCGGTTGCTAGCTTGACTGTTCATCTCTCGCACTCCTATGGCGTTTTGCATCAGAAGCGCCAGATGACGTCGACAACAGCGCGGTGCATGTAGCTGTCCACGTTGCTCTGGTAAGCGTCGCCAGGCTTGAAGACACCTGCGCGCAAGCGCACCAGTGCCGACGGTTCATCAAACGACTGGCTGAGCGAAGCGGGAAGCAGGCCTTGCTTGAAGTACTTGGTCACGACCAAGTCCATTTCCTGACCCAGGTCCTTGCTGCCGTCTTCCAGTGGCAGCGAGCTGAACGTACCGTCGCGGTTGTCATTGACCGCGTTGATGCCCGAGCCGCCGATACCGGTGTTGCCGTCTACACGACGGAACTTGTGGTAGATCAGCGATGCGTCGTATTCCTCGTTCATCTGCCAGGAGGCGAACAGCGAGCCGGTTTCCACGTTGGCCATTTCGCCCTGGAAGGCTTCGCCGAAACGGTGGATGCGCGAACGCGTGCCGGTCCAGTTGGAACGGTTACTTTCGAGGCCGTTCTGGACGTAATCCCTGCTGGCGCGCGAGTAGGCCGCACCGACTTGCCACTGCGGATCAAGACGCAGGCGCAGGCCCAGGTCGGTGGCCCAGCCGTTCATGTCACGGCTGTTCTTTTCACCGGCGATAAACTGGTCGTTGGGGGCAGAAGTCACGCCGATTTCGTCGCGCGTGCCGTTCAGCCAGGTCAGGCTGCCCCAGTAGTTGAGTTGATTGGCGTTGCTGCGATAGTTGTAAGCATCGCTGTCGGCCTGCAAGCCCACCCAGGTCAGATCGCCGTTGGAAGTCTTGTCCAGATCGTCGAGCACCTGGCCTTGCGACTTGAGCTTGCCATCGTCAGCACTGTGATGCGCACGAATGCCTGCCCAATGGCCCGGTGTCCACTGATAGCTGACCGAGCCGAACAGGTGCTTGCGGTCTTCGTCGTCAGGTGCCAATTCGGTCAAGTCGGTACGGTATTCGCTGAAACGCTGGGCAGCACCCAGTTCAGCACGCAGCAGCGTAGTGTCGAAGGACCAGTTGATGGCTTCGATGTTGGTATCGTGCCATTGGCCGTCGTCATTGCGCAGGCGCTGGCGACCGACTTTCAGGATCTCGCCGGGGTAGGGCGTGAAGCCGCTGTAGCCGATCCAGAATTCACGCAGCCCGGCGTAGGTTTTGTCGGTTTCACGCTCGCTGGCAGTACCGCGTGAGGTCTGGGTGCCGCTGCCGTCAGCGTTGCTCTGCTCCAGCGGGTCGGTCTGAATGATGTCGGTGGCGGTGACCACCTGGCCCATGGCGTAGGCGCTCCAGTCACCACGCTCGCCGTAAACCCAGGGACGCAGGTCCAGGCCCACACCGTTGACGTCGCCGCCCGAACGGGTGCCCAGATCGCGATCATCCTCGGCCTGTGCCGTGGCTTTGATTTCGATGCCGAAATTCTGTTGTTCGGTCAGCGCTGCCAGCGTCGGGCAGGCCCACAACAGGGTGAAGCCAAGGCCCATGCCGGCGGCCATCAGGGGATTCAACTTCATAGTGCTTCCTCACCGTCTTTTTCTTCTTGCAGGGCCTGCGTTGCCATCACGTTCTGAGTGGCGGTAGCGCCCCGGACTTTTTGCTCGCGTGCCAACAGGTCTTTGGCGGTGGCAAGCTTTTCAGGCGGCAGTTGGGTGTTGAGGGCCTCGGCAAGCTCGGTGGCTTGCGGGGTCTGACTGGTCAACGCCAATTGGGCGAATACCCAGGCATTGACCGGATCAGGCTTGGTGCCCTTGCCCTGCGAGAACAACTGCGCGAGGGCGAAATCGGCGCTGTTCTGGCCACCACGGGCGGCGGTCAGCAGCTCGTCCACAGCTTTCTGTGGATAGACCTGACCCAGATAACCGCGACGGTAGATCTGACCAAGGTAGTAATGGGCAGAGATTTCCGTTGCCGTGGCTTTCTTCAGGTGTTCCTCGGCCTTGAAGGCGTCGGGCGTGACCCATTTGCCTTCGTAATACAGGCGGCCCAGCAGCAGCTCGGCGCGTGGCTGGTCAGCTGCGCGGCCATTGTTCAGGTATTCCATCATCTTGTTGACGTCGCCCAGTTCGGGGAAGTCGTAAAGCAGTTTGGCCAGCGTGACCCAGGAAATCGGGTAGCCCGGCGCAACGCTTTCCAGCAATTGCTGAGCGGTTTTTTCGTCCGGCGTACCAATGGTGGAGTCGCCCAGTACGCGCGCTACGCTGTCGACTCGCTGAGCATTGACGCGCCCGGCAGCATGTTCGCTCTTGAGCTTCTCGATCAGTGCCGCCTGTTGCTCGGCCTGGCCGCGCGTCTGGTAGACCGTGGCCAGTTCGACGTAGCAAATGTCAGTTGCCGACAGCGCCTGTTTGCAGATGCTTTCGACTTCATCCAGATGCTGCGCGTAGGTGCCTTGAGTGCGGTATAGCAGCACCTGAGCCAGACCGGCCTCCGGATAACCTGCTGCGCGCCACTCGCTGATCTTCTGCTGCGCATTCACTTCCGGGAAGGTGTGCGGGTATTGCAGATACAGCATGGCCAGCGGGATCAGCGTGCCGGATTCACCGTTGGCGAAGGCTTTTTTCAGCAGGCCTTCGGCTTCGCGGTGTTCGGCTTCGGTAGCGTCGGGCTTGGCCGCCAGCAGGCGACCCAGGCGAGACTGCGCACGAGGCGAAGTCTCTGCCGCGGCACGATAAGTGGCCTCGGCCTGCTTGAGCAGGGCCGGGTCGCGGGTGCTCACCTGAATGTCGGCGAGGCCGACCTGTGCATCGCTGTAGCCCAGGTCCGCCAGCTGCCGATAGTTTTGCTCCGCCAGCGCAGTGTCACCATTTTTCAGGGCTTCATTGGCAAGGCGTTGATCAGGCAGGCCGGCACAGCCGCTCAGGCCGAGCGCGACAGCGAGGCTCAATAGCGTGGGGGTCGACAGGCGTCGTAGTGGGCTGCTCATGGTTACAGACCCGCAGCCATGGCTTTGTCGAGCAGCCAGTTCATGGACGGACCGCGATCGCTGACTACTTCAACAGGGCGACCTGCCAGCGAGCTGCTCAGGGTTTCGTCAGGCTGGATCTGCACGCGGATGTCGGTGGACAGATCGGTATTGCTCAGGTTGGTGCTGCTAATGATCTTGCCGGTGCGCAACTGGTCTTCGCCTGCGATCTGGAAGCTGACACGCGTGCCTGGCTTGACGTCGTTGAACTGGCGATAGGTGAAGCGCGCTTCAACAGTAGCCGGTGCATTGCGCGGTACCAGTTGGAAGATCACCTGACCCTTGGACGCGAACTGACCGTCGGCAACCAACTGACGACCGACAACGCAGTCGCACGGGCTGGTGAGCGTGCCGCTCATTTGCTTGCCATACAGTTCTTCGATCTTGGCAGGCTGCAGGTCTTCACCGGTCAGGCTGCCTTTGAGCATTTCCAGCATGCTGGTGTTGAAGGTTGCCAGTGGCGCGCCTTTGGTGGCTTCGCCGTTCGGGCCGACCAGGCTCTGCACGGTGCCTTCGCGTGGCATGGTGACGTCCATGCTCGGAATCGACACCAGACCCGCCGATGCGTGGCTGACGAAGTACAGACCGTAGACGGTCTTGAAGATGAAACCGAAAGCCGCCAGGCCGACAATGAAGATGCCGAGGCTGAAGGTCACTGCGCGCAGACGACCCAGGGCCGACATGCCGCTGTCCTTGCCTTTGACCTTGCGTGCTTTGGTGAAGTTATCGCGCTGCAGCGTAGCCAGTACTTCGCCCAGGGTCACGACTTCGCCGGACAGGTGCGAGGTGATCAAGTGACGCAGGGTCGCAATGTCCTGAGGTTCCAGGTTCTGGAACTGGCAGCCGATACGGTTGCTGGCGTTGTCGATCGAACGGACCTGCAGATCGACGTCCATGGCCAGGCCGAGGTTGTCGATGATGAACTGCAGGCGTCCTTTGACGATTTGACCTTCGCTGAATTTCTGTCCTGACGGAGCAACAAAGCTCAGACCGCCGGCCGACAGGTCTTCGACACGTACCAGTGGCGCGTTTGGCTGATCATTCAGCAGGCGCAGTTTGGCAGGGATCTTGATCCGGGCGTGTTGGCGCTGGGCTTCGGATTCATGTACGACGTTCGCATTCACGGCTGTATTCATGGCTATTTTTCCTACTTAAGCAATTAATCCGTTGGTCCGGTCAAACCATCGTCAACAGCACGGCGACGAAGATGGTGCCAGCCGAGAAAGTCATGGTTCGCGACGACCACGTGTTGAACCAGCCTTGAAAGCTGGCCATGTCGCGGCTGAGTTTGGTGTCCTGGCGTGTCCAGGACTGGCGGTCCAGGCGGAAGAAGACGTAAATCTTCATCAGGGCGCCGACGATCTGGTTGTAATAGAGAATGATCGGGTAGGCAGGCCCGATCCTGTGTCCCGAGAGGGACAGCAGCAGGGTGAGGATCAGGCGAGTCATGCCGATCCACAGCAAGTACATCAGCAGAAACGCGCCGCCATACTTGAAGCTGGCGATGAGGGCGACGGTCAGGCCGAGGATGGAGGTCCACATCGACACTCGCTGGTCGAACAACACGATGCTGGTGAAAATCCCCAGACGACGAACGCCCAGGCCCAGTGCGCGTGAGTTCTGACGCAGGTTGTTGCCGTACCAGCGATACATCAGTTTGCGGCTGGCTTTCAGGAAGCTCTTCTCGGGCGGATGCTCCACGGTGTTGATCGCCGCGTCCGGCACGTAGAACGTGTCGTAACCCAGGCGCATCAGGCTGAACCAGCTGGACTTGTCGTCGCCGGTCAGAAACCTGAACGTGCCCAGGCGCCAGTGGTTGAGCGAATCGCTTTCCACGTCGGCGATGAACTCGGGATCGGTGACCACGGTGGCGCGGAACACTGACATTCGACCGGTCATGGTCAACACGCGCTTGGACAGCGCCATGGAACACATGTTGATGTGACGCTGGGCGAAACGCAGCTTGTGCCACTCGCTCATGATGTAGCCGCCACGCACTTCGCAGAACTCGTTGGTGGTCAGACCGCCAACGTTGTCGAACAGCTGGAACCACGGCACGGTCTTGGCGACCACACCTTCGTTGAGCACCGTGTCACCGTCGATGACCGCAACCACTGCGCGGCTGTCGGGCAAGTGACGCGAGATGGCGCGGAAGCCATAGGCCAGGCCATCGCGCTTGCCGGTACCCGGAATACGCACGAAGTCGAGCTTGACGCGTTCTGGCGGGTTGAACTTCGCCCACATGCTCTTGACCAGCAGCTCATCTGACATTTCCACCAGCGAGCAGACGATGGTGGTCGGCAGGCCGCAATCAATCGCCTCTCGGATGACCGAGTTGTAGACCTGCGCTGTGGTCAGTGCGTCGATACGGAAGCTGGTGACCATCAGAAACACATGGGACGGATCTGCAGCGCTGCCCAGCTTGCGAACCTTGCGGCGCAAGTGCGGGTAAACGATGTACAGGAAAATCATCCCGCGCACGAAGTGCGTGATTCCCATTGAGTAGCGCCAGATACCGACGGCACCAATCAGGAAAATAAAGTTCTTCGACTGCGAGTCGAAGATACTTGTAGGCAATGCAGTAGCAATGCCCATCAATAAACTCAGATAGAACAGCCAACCGGCGGCCTGAAGCAGGCCGTGCTTGAGCCTCTGCATAATCGTATCCCTAAGTCAGTTGCAAGCCTCAAGCCCCAGGCTGCAAGCAGTTGGCTTGAGCTTGTGGCCTGGAGCTTGGCGCTTGTGGCTTGCGGCTGATTTACCAGCAGATACCTTCGGCACGACCGTCTTCGGTGGTGGCATTCGCCATGAAACCCACCAGGTCGATGACGCGCTTGCCTTCCGGGGTCTTGTTGGCGAGGGCGCGGAAACGCTCGTCGCGGTTACCCAGAATGATCACGTCGGAGTTGTCGATGACTTGGTCGAAGTCGGAGTTCAGCAGCGACGAAACGTGCGGAATCTTCGATTCGATGTAGTCCTTGTTGGCACCGTGAACGCGGGCATATTCAACGTTGCTGTCGAAGATGCTCAGTTCGAAGCCTTTACCGATCAGCATTTCGGCCAGCTCTACCAGCGGGCTTTCGCGCAGATCGTCAGTGCCGGCCTTGAAGCTCAGACCCAGCAGTGCAACCTTGCGGGTGTCGTAGCTGGCGACCATGTCGAACGCGTTCTGAACTTGCGACGTGTTACTGCGCATCAGCGAGTTGAGCAGGGGAGCTTCAACGTCCAGGCTGCTGGCGCGGTAGGTCAGGGCGCGAACGTCTTTCGGCAGGCAGGAGCCGCCGAAGGCGAAGCCTGGGCGCATGTAGTATTGGGACAGGTTCAGTGCCTTGTCCTGGCAGACAACGTCCATCACTTCACGACCATCGACGCCGACTGCTTTGGCGATGTTGCCGATTTCGTTGGCGAAGGTCACTTTGGTGGCGTGCCACACGTTGCAGGTGTACTTGATCATTTCCGCAACGGCGATGTCCTTGCGGATGATCGGTGCGTCGAGTTCTTCGTACAGCGATTGCAGAACGTCACCCGATGCTTTGTCGAACTCGCCGATCACCGTCATCGGTGGCAGGTCGTAGTCTTTGATCGCGGTGCTTTCACGCAGGAATTCAGGGTTTACCGCAACGCCGAAATCAACACCGGCTTTCTTGCCGGAGCAGTCTTCCAGAATCGGGATAACCACGTTGGCGACAGTGCCGGGTAGAACAGTACTGCGAACAACGATGGTGTGGCGAGTGGCTTTGTCGCGCAGGACATAACCGATTTCACGGCACACGGATTCGATGTAATCCAGTTCCAGATCGCCGTTTTTCTTGCTCGGCGTGCCGACGCAGATCATCGACAGGTCAGTGGCGCGAATGGCTTCAGCGAAGTCAGTAGTGCCGCGCAGTTTGCCGGTGGCAAGACCTTTTTGCAGCAGTTCTTCCAGGCCCGGTTCAACGATAGGCGACTTGCCGTTATTGATCAGGTCAATCTTGGTGCTGGAAATATCCACACCCACTACGTCGTGACCACGTGCAGAAAGGCAACCGGCACAGACGGCACCTACATAACCCAAACCAAATATGCTGATACGCATCGTATTCTCCTCGATTTTTCACGCCATAGATTGGCTGGATATTAATTTTGGCCAGCAGATGTCACGCGTCAGTAGAGGCAGCTAATAGAGCCGTCTAACTAACACAGGCATATTTAATGAGTGAGTGCCTAAATAAACGAGGCGAACTCAAATGACACTAAGTGCAAGCGGCAAGTGACCTGGCCAGCGGGCAGGGCCCTGCTCTCCTTGGATGTAGTAAACCACTCCTGTCTGACGATCGATGGCGGACCTCGGTTGGAAAGCCGCGGTTTAGAGCCGTGGCTATCCTTATCGAATCCTGCGCATCGCACCTGTCGGCGTTTCGTCCGTCTACCAACATCAACTAGTGATGTGATCGTGTTTCTGATACCTGACATCGGATCATATTGATCGAGCTTCCTTGTCGGTACTTCCCGTGCGCCCAGACAACCTGTAAGTGATCTCTTACAGCTTGAGCCTGAATTGTTACGGGATGTAGGAGCACCTCAGATCGTAATTAGTTCCGGGCCGCTCGTCCTGATTTACCATTTTTGATGTGTCAAGGCTGTGACAAAGGACAATACGGAATCGGGGGGGCTATCATGAAAGCCTTAGTGGGCGGGGCCTGCGCAAGGATTAGTATGAAAGTGCTACTGTATCTAGTAACCAAAAGGCCACTGCTTAAAAAAATTGAATATTTTTTGAGGGGAAAGGCGCGGGGAACATGAAGGTTTTATTTTGACGTTTCTCTGGCGTCACTATGTTGTCGTTACTGGCTTTGAGACGAGGCGTTTGGATGTGTAACAGCAGGCTGTTACACAATTTTGACGCTGTTAGTGGTCCGGGGAGTCGCGCAGAAACACTAACTTGTCAGGCGTTGATTGTTCGCTGTTATAACGATAGCCCTGCACATCGAATGCCCTTAGCGCTTCCGGCGTATTGATACGCTCTTCTATAACAAAGCGACTCATCATGCCGCGTGCCTTCTTGGCATAGAAGCTGATGATCTTGTACTGACCGTTCTTCAGGTCCTTGAACTCGGTGTCGATGATCCGCGCCTTGAGCACCGAGCGCTTGACTGCCGAGAAATATTCGGTGGATGCCAGGTTCAGCAGCAGGTCGTCGCCCTGATCGGCCAGCGCTTCATTCAGCCATTCGCTGATACGCGTGCCCCAGAATGCATAGAGGTCCTTGCCGCGTGCGTTTGCCAGTCGAGTGCCCATCTCCAGGCGATAAGGCTGCATCAGGTCCAGTGGGCGTAACAGGCCATACAGGCCCGAGAGCATCCGCAA
Source organism: Pseudomonas syringae CC1557 (assembly GCF_000452705.1). Lineage (NCBI taxonomy): Bacteria > Pseudomonadati > Pseudomonadota > Gammaproteobacteria > Pseudomonadales > Pseudomonadaceae > Pseudomonas > Pseudomonas syringae. The sequence goes on along the minus strand of NZ_CP007014.1, from coordinate 4,506,607 downwards.
GTGGTTCTGGGCATAGTCGAGCTGCGCGTCACTCAGCGTTTCGGCCTGCAGGCCGGTGTATACGTCGCCCTTGAAGGCCAGCAGTGCCTGTTTGGCGTTGTCGAGTGTGAAGGCCGGGTCCCAGCTGCCGAAACGCGCCGCGTTCAGCCCGGAGAGCTTGTCGGACAGGTGCATCAGTTCGCCGATCTGCGCCGGGGTCAGCTCTCGCAACTGACTGATCAGTTCCTGCGAGTGCTCCAGATACTGTGGCTGAGTAAAGCGGCCGGTCGTGGGCGGTGTCTCGAAATCGAGAGTTTTCGCGGGGGAAATCACCATCAGCATGAAGTCGTCTCCTTTGATCGTCGGAGGATTCTAGGGGGTGACGGCGCTTGACTCCAGCTATGGTGGCAATAGAGGCTGCGTTATATAGAGCCGCGTACTGAAACCGGCCTTTGTATGCGTGCCGACATAAGAAGCCATGGCTATTTCAGCTATAGTGGCGCGCCGGTCATCGCGTTGAAGGCTGATCAAGAGGGCGTCGGGTTTGCGTATTGTTTTAGCAGTGTGTGCGAGTCTGTTCTGGCTTCAGGCTCAGGCGGCAGCGCCAATTATTGCCACCATCGACCGCAGTGTGTGGCCCGAGCGTCTGGAGACGCCTGCGTTGTTCGACGTTGCTTCACGCGCCGAAATTCTCTCTTTTGCACATGAGCTGTACCTCAGTGAGAAACTGGACGAGGAGGGGCTGAAGCAGCGTCTCGGCCTGCGCTTCGTCAACGTGTCTTCACTGAATGTGGTTCGTCATCGCCTGTGGCTGCGTTTGCTGGAGAACTATCAGGCTGCGCAGAAGAGCTGTGAAGAAGATGCCAACTTCTGTGTACTGGTCGAAGACATGGATCAGTTGCGTCAGCGTGCCGAGGAGTACCAGGTGGCGAACGACTCGTTCTATGCCTCCTGGGCCAGGCCCGGAGCCATTTTTCATCAACGCTACCTGAACGAATTACTGTTCATGGCGGCGCTGTTCCCGCAGACCAGTAGCGAAATCGAGCGTTACAACTCCGACGAGATGAGCGGCGATGAAATGCCTGATCGCACGTTCATGCTCAATTTTGAAAGCGGCCCGAGCCCGGCGGACGGCGGGACCGACTGGCTGGCCGACTTCATGCGCCAGCAGAAAATGAACGCCACCTTCTTCGTGCTGGGCAAGAACCTGCAGGAGCGTCTGGACGCGACGTCGGCCGTCAGTCTGCAATCACTCTATCGCCAGCAGTGTGTGGGTATTCAGGGCTGGGAGTACCGTTCGCACAGCCAGTGGCTGGATTGGCAGGATTCGGTGCAACGTAGCGCCACCCTTGTGCAGCACGTTTTGCCGGATAACTTCGTGCCGCTGTTTCGCCCGCCCTATGGTCACCGGCGTGCCGACAGCGGCGACTTCTTCCGCGCCCAGCATTTGCGGGTGTCGCTGTGGAATATCGATGCGCAGGACGACAGCGGACGGCTCACGGCAGAGCAGGTCGGTGACCGGGCGCTGACGCTCATGCTGCTCTGGCGCAAGGGAACGGTCGTGTTCCATGACGTGGCCAACAAGGCGCAGTCTGCACTGCCGTTGCTGCTGGCCAACACCGCGCAAAGCGAGTTGATCTGGGATGACTGCCGAAATATCTCTGAAACGCCCATGGAACAAGGGCTGGAGAGCAGCGAAGAGGCTGCGCCGGACGGGGAATGAGGGCTGATTCGGCGTGGGCGGACTTCCGACTTTAAACGTGCCGGGTACGTCCGCCAAGTCCTATTCGTCAGCCTGTGAAATAAACCTTAAAAAACGATCAAAGCGCTTTTTTCTGTCATCCCTTTTGCTGTATTACGAATACAGACCGCCGAAACCTGCAACACAGGTGGCGTCTTCCAAGACCCACCTTGAGCGACATTTCTCCCCTGCCTGAAGGGAAGAATCCGGCGGCCTTTTCGTGGCGCAGCACTGTCGTGGTTCTGCGTCGCCTGGCTTCTACAAAGGTGAGCGAGTATGGATGATCACGGACGCAGCCCTTCCACTAACCAGCCAATCCTTTACGTGCTCGATACCAATGTACTGATTCATGATCCAAACGCATTGTTGAATTTCGAAGAACACCACGTCGCCATTCCCATGACAGTTCTGGAGGAACTGGACAAGCTCAAGGCCGGTAAACACTCGGTCGCCGCCGAATGCCGTCAGGCCATCCGCCTGATCGACAAGACCCTCGGAGAAGCCAATCCTGAAGAAGTTGAAAAGGGCGTGCCCATTGATCGTGGCACCGGTGTTTTCAAGGGTTTTCTGTCCATCCTGATGAGCAAGCGTGAGGAACCCAACAGTCTTTTACCCGAGCACCTCAACGACAACATCATCATCAATCAGTTGATTGACCTGCACGCGCGCAACAAGGACTTGAGCGTCGTACTGGTGACCAAAGACATCAACATGCGCCTCAAGGCGCGAGCCTGCGGCATTGCTGCCGAGGATTACAGCACCGACCAGCTGGTGGACGACGTTTCAATGCTGTCCCGTGGCTACCACGAAATGACCGGCTCCTTCTGGGACCGCGTCAACAAGGTCGATACCCGTCAGGAACGGGGCCGCACCTGGCATCGCGTGCAGCTCAACGAAATGCTGCCGGCCGTTCATATCAACGAGTTCATCATCGACGAACAGGGTTTCGTCGGCTGGATCAAGGGCGTCAAGAACGATGAGTTGCTGATTCTCGACATGCATCAGGAACCCTTGCTGCATCAGGAAGCCTGGGGCCTGAAGCCTCGGGACATCTATCAGGGGCTGGCGCTATTTGCCTTGCTCGACCCGGATATTCATCTGGTCAACCTGTCGGGCGCTGCGGGTTCGGGTAAAACCATCCTGGCGCTGGCGGCTGCCATCGAGCAGACCATGGTCACCAAGCGTTATCGCCGCATCATCGCCACGCGCAGCGTTCAGGGTCTGGATCAGGAAATCGGCTTTCTGCCTGGCACCGAGGCGGAAAAGATGGAACCCTGGCTTGGCGCGATTACCGATAACCTCGAAGCCTTGCACATGGATGACGAAAACACCCATGGCAGCGTCGATTACATCCTCAGCAAAGTGCCGTTGCAGTTCAAATCCCTTAACTACATTCGAGGCCGCAGCTTCCAGCAAAGCCTGATCCTGATCGATGAATGCCAGAACCTGACTCCACACCAGATGAAAACCATCATCACCCGTGCCGGTGCCGGTTCAAAAGTGGTCTGTCTGGGCAACCTGGCGCAGATCGATACCCCCTACCTGTCAGCCACCAGTTCCGGCCTGACCTACCTGACGGAGCGTTTCAAAGACTTCCCGAACGGCGTGCACATCACCCTGCAAGGCGTGCCACGCTCGATACTAGCCGAGTATGCGGAGAGTCATCTTTAGCTGAAAAGCAGCTTCAAGCGGCAAGCTGCAAGTGAGTCCCTCGCTTGCAGCTTTTGATTCTGCCCGAAGGGCGTGTGAGCGGACTTGTCTGCGAAGAAAGCTGTTCATCCCTAAATGATTCGTCGCCCGAAACATAGCCTTCGCGAACAGGTTCGCTCCTGTGCCCTCCGGGCAGAAGCCGGATTTCCGTGCCTTTCAAGACTTGTATATAACGCTGAGTGCTTGCAGCCCAACGCTTGTAGCGTGTAACTGCCACACCCTCTACACTTCCTTGCTTCTGCCAAGGAGTAACGTTGTGCTCACTCATCTCGATTCCCAGGGTCGCGCCAATATGGTCGACGTCACCGATAAAGCCGTGACGTCCCGTGAGGCTGTGGCTGAAGCATTGGTGCGGATGTTACCCGCCACGCTACAAATGATCGTCAGCGGTGGTCATCCCAAGGGCGACGTATTTGCTGTTGCGCGTATTGCCGGTATTCAGGCAGCCAAGAAAACCAGCGATCTGATCCCGCTGTGCCATCCGCTGATGCTGACCAGCATCAAAGTCCACCTCGCTGCCGAAGGCGATGATGCGGTACGGATCAGCGCGAGCTGCAAGCTGGCCGGGCAGACCGGTGTGGAGATGGAGGCGCTGACTGCCGCCAGTATTGCGGCGTTGACCATTTATGACATGTGCAAGGCGGTGGATCGCGGCATGGTCATCGAGTCGGTGCGGCTGCTGGAAAAGCTCGGCGGCAAGAGCGGTCATTTCATTGCAGACCCGGTGCAGACGCCATGAAGATTCAGGTTCAGTACTTTGCCCGCTATCGCGAAACACTGGGCCTGGACAGCGAGTCTGTCGAAGGCGAGTTCGTCACGCTGGACGCACTGCGCCAGGCGCTGGTGCAGCGCGGCGAGGCCTGGCAGGTTTTGGCCGAGCAAAACCTTATGTGCGCTCGTAATCAGGAGCTGTGCAAACCGACCGAGCCACTGTCTGATGGCGATGAAGTCGCGTTCTTTCCACCTGTGACCGGAGGCTGATCATGACGATTCGCGTGCAGGCGGCGGCCTTTGATCCCGGCACTGAAGTCAACGCGCTGCACGCTGCCAACCTGGGCATCGGCGCAGTGGTCAGTTTTGTCGGTTACGTGCGTGACTTCAACGAAGGTCGCGAGGTGTCCGGCATGTTTCTGGAGCATTACCCGGGCATGACCGAGAAAGCACTGGCGAAGATCGTCGAAGAGGCCAGGCAGCGCTGGCCCTTGCTGAACGTCGACGTGATCCATCGAGTGGGCGCGCTGGAACCGGGTGAGCCGATTGTCTTTGTCGGCGTTGCCAGCGCTCACAGGCAGGCGGCATTCGAAGCCTGTGATTTCGTCATGGACTACCTCAAGACCCGTGCGCCGTTCTGGAAGAAGGAAAATACTGCTCAGGGATCGCAGTGGGTTGAGGGCCGCGACAGCGATCAGGCGGCAGCACGGCGCTGGTAGTGTAACCAGTGCATTCCGTATGTTTTGCCTGAAAGTGTGACCTCCCTCCCTCTATTTCATCTAATTGTATCTTCCTGATACAGGTGCGGATGGCTTCCGGCTATCATGCCGGCCGAGGAAAGGCGTCCTGTGGCGTTGGCCAGTCCCTATTCAATAATTCTCCGAACGTGATCGCTTTTGCGAGCGTCACGTTGCGGACAGGTTTTCTTAAACGCTCGGAGCAGAATGTGAAAAAACTTCAGCAGGTTTTGGTTTCAGGGATGACGACAGCGGCGTTAGTGCTGGTTGCTGGTTGTGCCACGGAAAGTTCGCGGGCTCTGCCTGTGACAAAGGTTGAAAGTGCCGGTGTTGCCTATGCCGGTGCACGTTATCCGGTTGCGGTCGGCAAGTTCGATAACCGCTCAAGCTATATGCGCGGGATCTTTTCCGACGGCGTTGATCGGCTTGGCGGTCAGGCCAAGACCATCCTGATCACCCATATGCAGCAGACCAACCGGTTCAGTGTGCTGGATCGCGACAACATGGAAGAGATCAAGCAGGAAGCCACTATCAAGTCCACGGCCCAGCGCTTGAAAGGTGCTGACTACGTAGTGACGGGCGACGTGACCGAGTTTGGTCGCAAGGAAGTCGGTGATCAGCAGTTGTTCGGTCTGCTGGGCCGCGGCAAATCCCAGATTGCCTACGCGAAGGTTGCGCTGAATATCGTCAATATCAGCACCTCGGAAGTGGTGTATTCGACTCAGGGCGCGGGCGAGTACGAGCTTTCCAATCGTGAAGTCATCGGCTTTGGCGGCACCGCCAGCTATGACTCGACACTCAACGGCAAGGTTCTGGACCTGGCCATGCGTGAAGCCGTCAACAATATGGTACGTGCACTCGACAGCGGTGCCTGGAAACCGACTGCCAACTGATAGTTCAAAAGGGAATTTGTGGTGATCATGAACAGTAGTAGTGTTTCGTTGCGCAGTGTCGCAATGTTTCTGGTAGCCGGTGCCTGTGTCACGGGCTGTGCCCAGCAGCCGAAAACCTTGTACCAGTGGGGCAGTTATCAGCCTGAGGTGTACGAGTATTTCAAAAACGAGGGCGAGCCCAAGGAAGCTCAGGTCGCCAAACTCGAAGAAGACCTGCAGAAAATTCGTGCTGCCAACGCAACGCCGCCGCCGGGCTATCACGCTCAGTTGGGCATGCTGTACGGCAGCATTGGCAAGGATGACCAGATGGTTCAGGAGTTGCGCACGGAAAAGACGCTGTTTCCCGAGTCGGCCACGTACATGGACTTCCTGCTCAAGAACGCTCACGCAGGAGTCGCCAAATGAACCTCGGTCATCTGAAAATTGCGTTCAGCCTGTTCGCCGTTGCCCTGCTATCAGGTTGCGTCACACCGCCGACAGTGGACTACTCGGCCTTCAAGGAAAGCAAGCCGCGTTCGATTCTGGTGCTGCCGCCGGTCAACGAGTCGCCTGACGTCAAGGCGACGTACAGCACTTTCTCGCAGGTCACCTATCCATTGGCCGAGTCTGGCTACTACGTGTTGCCGGTCGCGCTGGTTGACGAGACCTTTCGCAACAACGGCCTGACCAACGCCAATGATATTCAGGCGACATCGCCCGCCAAGCTGCGCGAGATCTTCGGTGCCGATGCCGCGATGTACATCACGGTCAAGCAATACGGCACTAGTTACGTGGTCATCAGCAGCCAGACCGTCGTGACGGTCACGGCAAAGCTGGTTGATCTGCGTACCGGCACCGCGTTGTGGACCGGTACAGCGTCGGCGTCCAGTGAAGAGGGCGGCAATAACAGCGGCGGCGGTCTGGTGGGCATGCTGATTACCGCGGCGGTCAAGCAGATCATCAACAGCTCGACCGATGCCGGTCATCCTATTGCCGGGATAGCCAGCAACCGCCTGCTCTCTGCGGGCAGGCCTGCGGGCATACTCTATGGCCCGCGCTCGCCGAAGTACGGCACCGACTGACGTTCACGCAGTTGATGTCTGTCAGGCACAAAAAAAGCGCAGCCCGTAAAGGCTGCGCTTTTTTATTGCGCTGAATCTGTCAGGTGGTGTGTCGCACCACGGGTCTCAGCAAATGAGTCGGCGGTGTCTCGCAACTGATCTTGCGGCCCAGCTTCTCTTCGATGGCGGGCAACTGATACGAATCGTCCTCGCCGGCAAAGCTGATGGACACGCCGTCGGCGCCTGCACGACCGGTACGCCCGATACGGTGCACGTAGTCGTCCGGTACTTCTGGCAGGGTGAAGTTGATCACGTGGCTGATGCCATCAATGTGAATGCCGCGACCCGCCACATCGGTGGCAACCAGTACACGAATCTTGCCTTCGCGGAAGCCTTCCAGAGTCTTGATGCGTTTGTGCTGAGGTACGTCGCCCGACAACTGCGCAGCGTTGACGCCGTCGCGTACCAGACGTTCTTCGATACGGCGAACTTCGTCCTTGCGGTTGGCAAAGACCATGACCCGTTCCCAGCCGTTGTCGGTCACCAGGTTGTACAGCAGCTTGTATTTGTCGGCACCGGCGACGGCATAGATATGCTGTTCGACGTTATCGCTGGCCACGTTCAGCGACTCGATCTCGACGATGGAGGGATCAGTGGTCCACTGTTTGGCGAGGTTCATCACGTCTTCGGTGAAGGTCGCGGAGAACAGCAGGGTCTGGCGTTCGCCCTTGTGCGGTGTCTGGCGAATGATCTGCCGGACCTGCGGGATGAAACCCATGTCCAGCATGCGGTCGGCTTCGTCGAGCACCATCACTTCGACCATGTCCAGATGCACTTCGCCGCGCTGGTTGAAGTCCAGCAAGCGGCCTGGCGTGGCGACCAGGATGTCGCAATGGCGGGCTTCAAGCTGCTTGAGCTGCTTGTCGAAGTCCATGCCGCCGACGAACGTCATGACGTTCAGGTCGGTGTACTTGGTCAGGTCGGCGGCATCCTTGGCGATCTGCACCACCAGCTCACGGGTTGGCGCGATGATCAGTGCGCGCGGCTCACCCATGTAGCGTTCTGCCGGTGGTGGCGTTTGGGTCAACTGCTCGATGATCGAGATCAGAAAGGCAGCAGTCTTGCCGGTGCCCGTCTGTGCGCGGCCGATTGCATCCTTGCCCTTGAGGGTGAAACCCAGCACACCCGCCTGGATGGGCGTGCAGTACGGGAAACCCAGATCCTGAATCGCATGCATCAGTTCGGGTGCAAGGTTGAAGTCGTGGAAGCGGGTCTTGCCTTCCTGCGGCTCGACGGCGAAATCCTCGAGCTTCCATTGCGGCGCGGGCGGTTTGGCCACACGTTCGCGGCGCGGGCGTTCGGCCCGTGGTTTGTCGGTACGCGGCGCTCTGGCTTTGGAGGGCTCGCTGACGGTGTCCAGAGCCTGAGTCTGGGCAGCATGATCCGGTTGGTCGCCTGTGACGGGCGAAGGGGAAGCAGGGATGGAGGCTGTCGGTATAGGCGCGCGTTGCTCAGCCTCGCTCTTACCGAACATCTTTTTAAGTGCTTTGAGCACGGTCATCTCGTCGATTGGTTAAGGAATGTACGCCGGGCAGTGTAAAGCAAGAACCGTGCTCGGCGTAGTGCCATCCATGGCGAGCTACAGAAGAGGTCTGTTTCAGGGGTGTGCGGCGATGTCAACGAAGCTTTTCAGCCAGCCAGACGCCGATGTCATGGATTTCCTGCGGTAACACTTGATGGCCCATTGGGTATTCCTGCCAATGTGCGGTTACACCTTGGGCCTTGAGATGCTCGTAGGCAGCGCGTCCCATTGCGTTGTGCACCACTTCATCATGTTGCCCGTGCAGGCAGAGGGCCGGGGTGCGCTGCTGGCTCGCCGACAGTGTCATCTGGTTGCTGAATGTGGGGGCATAAGTGGAGAGCGCGAGCACACCTCCCAGCGGACCTTGCCAGCGTTTGTAGCCCGTGTGCAGCACTACCGCGCCACCCTGGGAAAAGCCTGCGAGAAATATTCGCGCCGGGTCGATACCGCTGTCGCGCTGCTGCTCGATCAGGTCCAGCACCTGCTGCGCCGAGGCTTCCATCTCATCGTGATCAATGGCGCGGGCTTCGCTGCTCATGGATTTGATGTCATACCAGCTTGGCATTTCATAGCCGCCGTTCACAGTTACTGCACGCGTCGGGGCCTGGGGCAGGACGAAGCGGGTGCTTCGCAACGACTCTTGCAACTGTTCGGCAACCGGCAGGAAATCATAACGATCGGCACCCAGCCCATGCAGCCATATAACGCAGGCGT